>NZ_JAELUD010000094.1:0-13208 GCF_016429185.1 Aquitalea sp. ASV11 | reverse complement strand
CCCCCCCCCCCCCCCCCCCCCCCCCCCCCCCCCCCCCCCCCCCCCCCCCCCCCCCCCCCCCCCCCCCCTTTTTTGCGTTCGTCTCGTGGGCTCGGAGATGTGTATAAGAGACAGGATATAGTCTTGCAAATCTAGCCAATATAAAATTTTTAAAATTAGAAAAACTTAAATCAATCGAAAAAACATTTCCGTAAACATGCATCATTACAAAACCACTCATCATAAAGAATACATCAACAGCAAACCATGCCTCCATAAAAATCGGAAAATGATTCGTAATGGCAATTTTTACTTGTGGCAATGTCCCACATAGGTGATAAATCACGACCCAGAGGGCTAATAGTCCACGCAAACCATCTAACTCAGCAATACGTTTCATCATAAATCCGCATAAAATTAAAGCAACCACTCGCAAAGTCAATTATAAGCCGTAGTGCCAAGAATACTTATCCAAAGAGGAGAGAAACTTACAGCCCCTTTTGCTGAGAGATGGTTATCATCAGCATACAAAACAGTAGAATTCAAATTTACTGGGCAATATATAGAACATACTGCAGCCCCAACGTCTAAAACTTGAACATTACTATATTTTGTCTTTATCTCATCAAAAATACTGTGCACAATTTTTTGTCTTTTCATATGAATTTCAGCTTTCACACCTCGATACTGGTTTAAGTTGAAAATCGAAGAAAGATAAAGACTTCTAGGTATATCGAACTGTTGCTCTGGAATATATGCGATAAAAGCAAACTGCCTATCAGGAAACTGGCTTATTAAATTTTCAAGAGCGCGTTGCATCACAACTTTATTATCTTTTACAGACTGACCTGTTGAGTATTTATCTTTTATAACCCAGCCGCCCTGTTCAAATTGCCCAAATCTATTCCCCAAAGCAGCTGACGTCCAACGTGCCACCATCACAATTCTACGAATTTCAGGATGTCTTTTGATAAATGCAATATTGGCATCCATCACGCCCTTACATGAAGGGTTACTCAACTGCTCAACATCTGGAAGTGGAAAGCAACCACTATGGGTTAGAGCATAACCGGCAGTTGGTTTACTCAAACGATTGGCCGCAGCATCAATACCGGGCACCAATGCGTCACCAAAACTATCGCCGATAAAAACAAAATTGGGTAACGCCTGCGGGCTTCCAACCCTACAAACTTCATCCCGCGCTATTCTTGCAACCGAAGGTGAATCACATTGTTCCCGCATTGGATTAGTATCCAATGCTGCATCAGCATATATTCTTGCCTGCGGCGAAAGTCGTGATGGGAAACCTGAATAAACGTGGGATGCCACACCAATCATCACAAACACAGTTGAAACCACCACCAGTGCAGGGTAAAACACCTTATTCGAGAATATAATGGAACCTTTATGCCGAAATGGCTCTTCCACATACCTCCATGACAGCCACCCCACTACAATAACAACAAGTAGATATAGTAAAACCTCAATACCATCCAGTTTTCTTAATAGCACATATTGCAAGAACACGACCAACGGCCAGTGAACCAGATAGACTGAATAAGAAATTTTCCCAACAAACACTACCGGACGTGAAGCAAGAAAATCGAATGCAAAGCCTCTTGAAGTACGATGCAAATAAATCAACAGCCCTGCGCCAAGACAAGGAAACAGCGCATTTACTCCAGGAAAAGATGTTTGCTCCGTGAAAGTAAAAATCGGTACAAATAAGAGCAGTACAGACAAAAGTGAAATAATTTTTCTCTGAACTTGCGTCTTGAAAATATTGTCATATGCAAGTGCCGCAATCGAGCCAATTGCAAACTCCCAGGCTCTGGAGAATGGGAGATAAAATGCAGCAACAGGCTGATGTGCAACCTGCCAAATGGAAAAAATGAACGACGCCACACAAAAAATGACACACACAGTCAATAGCTTTTCTTTTAAATATTTAAAAGAAACAACCATGAACAATGGAAAAAATATATAGAACTGCTCCTCCACCCCAAGCGACCAGGTATGTAGCAATGGTTTGGTAATAGCAAGCG
This sequence comes from Aquitalea sp. ASV11, assembly GCF_016429185.1. NCBI lineage: Bacteria > Pseudomonadati > Pseudomonadota > Betaproteobacteria > Neisseriales > Chromobacteriaceae > Aquitalea > Aquitalea sp. ASV11. Next base: position 11,184 of record NZ_JAELUD010000094.1, on the reverse strand, counting down.
GGTCGAAGTATCCACTTTTGAAAAAGAAATAAATATTCGAGCTAAAAAGCGTTGCCGCCACAAGTGATTGACCAAAACTTTTCAAATCAACCGGCACATAAAAAATGCTACCAATCAGAAATGATACAAACAATGTTGCATATAGAGCAGGTTGAATCCTGCGCAAGCGTTTGCCATAGAAATTCAAAAACGAAAATGAATTTGATTGTAATGACTTGAAAATATTTCCAGTAATAAGGTAACCGGAAATAACAAAAAAGACGTCGACACCAACATAGCCTCCACCTATCCAGGTAAGGCCGGCATGAAAAAGTACCACCCCAAGCACGGCAATAGCTCTTAGCCCATCAACATCCGGTCTGTAGCGACTAATATTCATTCTTGACTCGTATTACCAGGACTTGACAAAAACAAATGAATCATCAGCTTCACGCTGACGCAACACCCTGGCAGGTATACCACCAAGAATGCGACGAGCATCTTCCAACTTCTTTGTTACAACAGCACCCATTCCAACTATGCATTCATCGCCGATACAGGCACCTGGTGCGAAACGAACGGCAGAACCCACATAGCAGGATTTGCCAATGTAAATATCCCGGTCCATCGCACTGGCACCATGAGTCAGAAATTGTGAGGCAAACCCTGCCACCCAACTACCATCATCAATATGAATGGAACCATAGACGTCAAACAAATGGTCTTCATGCAAAAGACAGTTCTCGCCGACTTTGAATGATCGTGCATAGTTTTTACTTGCATTGGATGGGTCTGCTGCCGACCAGCCACATTCGATTCGATTTCCTCGACCCACCAGAACATTATTCTTGAAGTCAACGCTAATCGGCCCCAATATCCGCGTTCTGCGTCGAATGGAAAGCTTGTTACCTGCGGTAAAGCGGTCCACACAGATCCATACGCCCCAGTCCACCTTACAGCCCTGACCAAACGAGTACGAGAACAAACGGTAGCCCATCAAGCGAAGTGAATTAGTTGGCAAATAAGACACCAGGCGTGTCAGCACCATTTTTATCTTGTTTTTCTTAGCGGTCATCATTTCACCTACTGCTTTTCCAGTGCACTCACGGCATTCAACAAGGCATCCCCTCGATCGGCCCATAGAAACAGATTGCTAGCCAACGAGAACGCATTTTCCTGCATTGCGTTCAAATGGTTGATATCAACAATATTGGCAACAATGTCATGCGCCATCTGCTCATGCGTTTTACTGCAGATCATCTGCTCTCTGATTTCATCCGGCAAGCCTGATGCGGCATCCTCCAGCGTGGCAACCGGCAAACGCTGGAAGATGTAATCCAGGAACTTGAGTTTGAAACCACCACCAATAGCTTCTGGTACCAGCGCTATACGGGAAGCATCTAGAATGGCCGCGGGGTCATCTACAAAACCATGCAACTTGCTGGCTTTGAGCTGGGGCAGCAGCTCGTCACGCAAGGCCTGCGGCATGCTGCCAATGACATGAAAGGTAACGCCGGCCTGCAAGAATATGGGGTCGGCAATTTTCAGAAACTGACGCAAGTTTTCCTGCTTGGCTGCCCAATGGAAAGAACCCAGCATGACCACGCTCATCGGGTCACTCTCCAATAGCGTTCTTTGCTGAACCACACGGCCAGAATAACCCGGCGTCAGAATTTCGATATGCTTGCCTGGGGTATTCTGCAGGAAAGTTTGCTTGTCCTCTTCCGTAATGGCGGTAACCACATCCACACGCTCCACCATGAAGCGCTCCATGGTCTTCACCTTGAAGTAGTTTTGCCAGAAACCCAGCTTTTTCACCCATGAAGTCTTGGATTCGGCAGCAACCGCACGCAATACCTTTTCTTCGTGGTTGTGGGCGATATACACCATTTTTGCCCTGCTCTGCTTGCCAACCTTGCGCAGGTACTTTTGTAATGCCCAACCAGATGCATAGTGGTCGAATACAATGACATCCCACTCTTCAGCAAACAATTTATCCATGGCCTGGTGAAAGGGGTGCGTTGCATGTACAGCACTCACCAGCGGCATGGAGCTGAGCAAGCCACGCAAGAGTGAATAACGCCCACCACCTACGGTAATGAGCTTTACCAAAGAGGTATCAAACTCGGCTTTTTCGCCTTCGTTTTCCAGTGCTACAAAGGTAAGCCCACCATTGCTGGCTGCAAATGCCTGCGACAAAAAGGCGCTGTAAATACGGTCGCCGCTATTGGCCGGAAATGGAATCTCTCTGGCAATCCACAAACATTTCATTATCAAAACCCACTGATCAATTATTTATTATTCAAAGGAGAAGTTGCGTCAGGCGAGCCGAGCAAAGCCGGCAATTCATTAGCCGCAATACTTCCCAGCATATCTTGCAGAAATTTCTGTTGTAACGCAGTCTGCTGTGGAATTTCAGCATCATCATGTATCAGGCTGGATACCCGGATAAGGATCCCATCCGGTACATGGCCTTTCATGCTTTCTTTCAATAATTGCAACCGGGCATCCATACCTGTACGGGGGAAGCCAGAACCAATACGTATCCAGTATTGCACCCATTCATTACGTCCATTACGCCGTACCAACAGGCCATTACCTGCCAATTGCTGCGTACCTGCCGCCAGGGTGACGGGAACTTGTCGTGCCACGGTAAAACCCTGAGCGTGATAGCAGTACTCCGGTCGATGAATCTTGATTTCCTGCGTTTGCTGCAAGGCATAGGCAATGGCCAACATGACAACATGGCCGGACTTATCCTTGTATGAGCGCATCAACACCGCATCATAAGGTTTGTCGTAGTCATTACCGGTCTCAGTATTAGTGGTCAGGTCAACTTGCGGCACTAATGCCGGAACCGATTGCCATTGCGCAAAATGCTCGGGTAACAGCTTCTCGAATTGCGGTACTGTCCCGGCGTGGTTTACCTGTGGTTGCAAATAGCCAGCCAGCAGATACGATGCAATAAAACAGCCAGCCAACAGCACGCTTGCAACAACCTGCCTTTCTGGCAAAGCGGGCGTTACCGCCTTGTCTTTCACTTCTGTACGCCCCGTCTTGCCAACCCAACGCTGGATCAGGCTATCCACTCCCATGATGATGAGCAGCGCACTGACAAACAGGACAATACCGGCAAAACCATGCAAGTAACTCTGCCCTGCTGCATCGCCAAAATAGTAAGTAATCAACACAAGAATGATTACCCGTAGCACGTTGGCGATGAAAGAAATGGGCACAATCAGCACGCCAAGCACGGCATTTCTCAGCCAGGACTGGTGCTGATTGATATTCAAATACAGCAAGCCCATTGCTTCAAGGGTAAACAGGGAATTCAATCCTGCACATGCATCTGCCACCAATAGTTGATATGGCCCGATTGTCAGAATGACACCATCCCGCGCAATGGGATAACCCAACTTGAACAAAACAGCCTGACTCGCCCAGGAAACCGCCATCTTCATCGGCATGGTAACCATATCAACAAAGGTTACCGGCAGCGGAACCATAAACAGCATGAAGAAAAATGCAAACCACATGGTATGGCTTGATTTCCAGCTATGCTTCAACAAAAAGCAACCTAGCAGAATGACGATAAAGGCTGATACTTCAAACTGAAAAATGAATTGAGACCTGCCAAATATATAAAACAACAAGCCAGTAAAGATAAAAAACCAGGCTTTTAAATAATCTGGCTGCAAAACCAGTTGTTTACTCTGTGCAGACTGCTTGTACTTGATACCAAAAAAAACAATGGAAACAATCAGCACCATTGGACCATGTGCATTTTTCTCGCTACCCCAAGGGCCATGCAATAAGTCCAGCAATGTAGGCATGAAAAAACCGGCTAACAGCAGATAAAAAACCACGCCGGGTATTTTAGTCAGCTTGTCATAAACAGTTTTTGCCTGTGACATCATCATGCCATTTCTGATAATCAAAAGGTGGGCCATGGCCCACCTTTACCAATAAAACAGTAAGCGGAATCAGTAGTTGTTCAGCACGGTACCGACGACATTGACACTGCCCTGATTCAGCACATTTCCAAGCTCTTTTACTTCTGCGGCCAGGCTGTGATTCTGGCGGACGACAACCAGCGCCGCGCCGGTGCGAGCAGCAATGGTGCTGATATCTGCGTACTCGCTGGATGCAGGGGTATCAATCAGAATCACGTCAAAGACAGCAGAAAACTCCGCCAGCAACTGGGCAAAAGCCGGCCGGCCTAGCAGCTCCTGCGCATTGATGGAACTACCCGCAGGCAGAATATGCAAACCCGGCAAGCCTTCAATAGCATGCAAAGGTTCATTGGCGCGGCCAGTCAGGGCAGCAGCAAGACCATGGGAATTGCTGATGCCAAACAGCGCATGCTGGCGCGGATTGCGCATATCAGCATCAATCAGCAAAGTTTTTTCACCCAATTGGGAGAAAATGACGGCCAGGTTTGCGGCAAGTACACTCCTGCCCTCGCCGCGCTGGGTACCTGCAATGCACAAGGTAGGTTGATTCTGCTTGTCTTCAAACCAGCGCAGCATCAACTGGCTACGCAGGCTGCGCAGGTTTTCAATTTGTCTGTCGAACGGTTTGTAGGCCGCTACCACTTCTTCACTGACATTGCTGTTGCCTGCCTGCAAATAGGGAAAATCAAACTGGTCTGACAGGGCAAGGTCAATATCTGATTGGCTCAGCAAGCCCAGTTGCATGGCAGCATCACCAAAACGCAAGCCTTTCTCTTTTTGCAGTTGCAGGATGCGTTCTGCGTTTTCGGGGCTCAAGCGGCCGCTTTCAACCAGGATGACGCCAATGGAGCGCCCTTGCCGGCGACTGGCAGAACTGAAACCGAATGCATTTGTTTGTGTCATGTTCCTACTTTCGATCCGGGATTCATTCATCACGATTTTTTACCGCGGAAAAAAGCAAAACGCTGTTTCTTGCCCGACAAGGGCAAATCGCTGCGATTGAAATCATCGATGACCGCCAGATTGGGGCCCAATTGCAATGCCAGCACTTCATTCAAGGAGCGCAGGCGACGGTTAGACAACTCTTGCACCAAGGCGACAACCACCCCCAGTAAGGCACCGGCAATGGCTGCCAAAACAACATTCAACGGCAGTTTCGGTGCCCACGGAGAAGCCGGGGGAGTAGCCGGATTCAATACCGCCACATCAGATTGCACCGCTTGCGCATCCAGATTGACCTGCGTTGCACGTGCGCTGATAGACTTGAACGCCTCTTGCGCGCTATCCAGCTCACGGCTCAATACCGCCAGCTCATCCCGCTTGCGGTTCAAATCCAGCACTTTGGATTTTTGTGCGGCTACTGCACTGCGCAGTTCACCTTCACGCTGCAAATAAATTTGCGCGCTGCCACCCACCGCAGTGGATGCAATATGGGTTTGCTTGTCCAGTTCGGCTTGCAGATTATCAACATCGGCCTTGGCAGCAAGATAATCCGGATGCCGGGTGCCCAGCTTTTCCGACAGCTGCGCCAGTTTGGACTGGGAAGTTGCCAGGCTGGCTTTCAGGTTTTGAATCAGGGTGTTATTGGTGACATCCGGAGATGAATTACCACCGCCTCTTACCTGGGCACGACGCGAAGTCGCTTCCATCGCCTGGGACTGGGCTTGCACCAACTGGCTGGACAAGTCATTCAGGCGGGCGTTTTCCACGTCGTAATGGTCATCAACATTAACAATGCCGTTTTCTTGCTGGTACTGAGACAATTTACGCTGGGCTGCTTCGTAGATAGCCTTGCGACGGTTGATTTCACCCGCAAAATACTCCTGCGCTTGTTGCGAGGGTTCAACTTTCAGCTCAACACTCAACTGTTGATATGCCGATGCAAATGCATTGGCCATAGTAGCTGCGTACTTGGGGTCATTACTCTTGTAAGTAATTTCCAGGACATTACTGTCCTTGGACGGCACGACATCCAGCTTGCGCAACAGCATGGAGGCAATCCAGTCCTTGAAATTGCCATCTCCTGCTGTTTGCTCCTGAAATGAATCCTTCAACGCAGCAGACTTGTCCAGTTTCAGCATATCAACCACACGCATGGCTACACGCTTGCTGGAAATGATATCAATCTGGGTAGGCACGTAGCCGGGTGTCAATTGCGCAGGCAGGTTAACACCAGAAACAGGATCAAAGCCCTTGAAGTTAAGCACCAGACTGGTGCTGGCTTTATAGGTTTTTGGGAAAACCAGGCTGGCCACCACAACAAGAACAAGCACGGACAACCATACCTTGATGATTGTATTTTTCCGTGCCCTTAAAATGAGTAACAACTGTTCAATATCCATAAAACTCCCGGCGCTCAATTGGAAACTGTGTAGTTAAAATATTCAGAACCAGCTTTCCTTGACGTACACAATATCGTCTGGCAGCAAAACAGTTTCCTCGTTGATGTCCTTGATTTTCTGTAATTTTCCATCCGCATCCTTGCGCTTTATTTCCAGCCCACGCATGGTGCCCTTGTCAGTCAGGCCGCCACCCAAGGCAACTGCCTGCAGCACATTCGTGCCACGATCCAGCCGGAAGGCACCAGGGTGCTGCACTTCGCCATAGATAAAGAACCGCGATGCACGTTCAACAATGATTACGTCATCTTTTTTCACCCGCAGGTTTTTTTGCGGGTCTCCCCCATGTGACAGCTCATACAGATCAATCTGGTATTTGACGCTATTACCGTTTTCATTGCGGATCAGGGTAACCAGGTCGCCACCATCGGGCGTCACGCCACCGGCACTGGCCACCATATCGGTTACAGTGCGGCCATTATCCAGCACGATGCGGCCAGGCTTGTTGACCTGACCAATAACCGATACCAACTGGCTATTCACCGTGGTAACCAGAATGTTGACCTGCGGGTCTTTCATATACCCCTTGTCACGCAGCAATTGTGCAACCTTGCGTTCCGCTTCTGGTGTGGACAGCCCCCCCACCTGAACAGGACCAATCATCGGTACTGTTACATCCCCGCTATCCGTAATACGGGTATCGGTTGGCTGGTTGGTATCGCCATAAATGGTGATACGCACAATATCGCCAGGCCCTAAAGGCAAATCACCAGCACTGGCAGCTTTCGCCACAAACAGACACAGCGCCAGAAACAGGAAAAGAATTTTTTGCATGGAACAAGTCCAATCAGGTTTCAATTTAATAAAGACAGGCGTTTGGCACCGCGGGGCAAACATCTTCTTATTTCAATGACTTAGCTTGCTCGGTATAACTTACCTTGGCGGCATCTTTCAATTGCTGCAGATGCGTTGTCAGCGTTTCTTGCACTTTTTTCTGCTCCAATACGCGACGAATCGTCTCTTTGGCATCGCTGATTTCAACCGGGTCATTATACTTGTTACGGATAACTGCAACAATTGTAAGCTTTGGTTCTTTAACGGTGAACAGTATGCCTGGCTGCATATTCCTTATCTTTTCCAGCAGCTCTGCAGGTAGTTCAGCACTGGACTTCCACACCATTTGTCGTTGGTATTTCAAGCCATGCTGTACCAGGTAAGCGGAAACCTCATCCCAGCTGCCGGATTGCACCGTCTTTTGCAAACCTTCATCAACATTATCATTTTCCAAAACCAGTTGCTGAAACTGGAATTCGGTCCGCTGGGCAAATTTTGCCGGATTCTGTTGGTAAAAATCATTGACTTCAGCATCCGTCACCTTGGGTGGTTCACTCACCAGTTGCTGAATATAGGCCTGGGAAAGCACAGCATCACGTGCGCGTTGAATCTGCATTTGAACGCCAGGGTCCTGATCCAGCTTTTTACCCACAGCGGCATTGACCAACAGTTGGCGCGATACCAGATTTTCCATCGCCACCGCCTTGGAAGGCTGTGGCAAAGAGGCTAATTCGGCATTCAGCTGGTTTACGGTCAGCTCGGCATCACCTACTTTGGCTAAAACTTGGCCAGAATTGCTTGGCTTGTTACACGCGGTCAACAACATGGCTGACAACAAGCAAAAGCCCAAGTGCTTACTCAGTGCATTATTTTTCATGCTATCCCTTAAACTGGCACAAGCATCAATACGCATTTTCTTTTTTCAACACGATGGACACTGTTTTGAGAATGATTTTCAGGTCAAACAACAAAGTCCAACGTCGCAGATACTCCAGGTCAAATTCGATACGTGCCTGCATTTTATCCAGCGTTTCGGTTTCACCACGCAAGCCATTTACCTGAGCCCAGCCGGTAATACCGGGCTTGACCTTGTGTCGCAACATGTAGCCTTTAATCTGGGTTCTGTACAATTCATTGTGAGCAACCGCATGCGGCCGTGGACCGACAATACTCATTCTTCCTTGCAGCACGTTGAAAAACTGCGGCAACTCGTCCAGTGAGGACTTGCGTAAGAATGCCCCTACTTTGGTAACCCGCGGGTCGCCCTTGCTGGCCTGGGTAACCACTGCGGCATCCTCCATTACCCGCATGGAACGGAACTTGTAGACAATAATTTCCTCACCATCCAGTCCATAGCGCCGCTGTTTGAAAATAATGGGGCCTTTGGACGTTGTCTTGACGGCAATGGCAATGCAGAGCATCACAGGCAATAACAGAACCTGAATGATAGAAGCCAGCACAATATCCGACACACGTTTCACCATACTGTTAAAGCCGATAAATGGTGTTTCGCAGATTGCCATTACTGCCACACCACCGATATAGTCGAAACGGGCACGAATCAAATTGAAAATATAGATATCCGGAATGAAATATACGGATGCCGTTGTGTCCTGCAATCCATCCAGCAGCTCCATCACACGCGGCTGGGCGGACATGGGCATACTGATATATACCTGATTGATATTCTGCTTGCGGCAAAACTCAACCACATCTTTCATACCGCCCAGCAACTCGATATTTGCACCTTCCGGCTGCCGCTCGATACCACGATCATCAAAAAAACCAACCAGATTAACCATCAGCGACGGATAATCATGAATACGCTTGGCCAGATTCAAGGAGGCCGGATTGACCCCAATAATGACCGCCTTCTGTACCTGGCCTGTCAGGTGATAGCGATGAATCACATGAATCAGAAAGGCACGCTTGGCAATCAGCATGGGGGCCACACTCACATACCAGAAGTGCAAGATTCCTGCATCAACATGGTCATCCAGATGGCTTAACCACGTGACAGCATAAAAGGCAAGCAGGACAAAACCCCAATCCAGCACGGAATCTCGCAGCAGATTGAAGGCAATACCGTGGCGCGCCCTTGCTGTACTCATCCAGCCAAAGATATAAGACGCCAGGAAGAAAATAACAATGGCGATATCAATATGGTATTCATTGACAGTTCGACCAACAATGAAGTTAAGTAGCAGATAATACACCGCAATCAACAGCGGCTCGAAAAAACGATGCAATAAGGAGAAAACAGCACTCGGCTTATTGTTATGCTGCATCGTTCTGTCATACATGCTCAGCATTTACACCACCCTCAATACGTGTATTTTGCAGAAATGCTAGCACCCAACGCCGAATAACTGCTGCCATTGATATTGGAAGCATTATTCTCTTTACTCAGCGACATCAGGAAGGCCAGCTTTTGATAAGCGTTATAAGTCATATCTACACTCGCCTTTTTATAGGTATCTTTTCTCCCCAGAGGTGAAACACCGGAGATAATGGAAACACCATTGTAGTTTCTGTTTTCATAACGATACTGGGACAAGAAAGACACCTTGCTTGTCAGCGCATAACGCCAGGACAATGCATATCCCTTGGACAGGGCAAAGTTGGCATCAGCCTCGGTCAAGCCACTAAACATCTGCCATGCACTCACACCCAAGGTAGACTTGCCACTAGCATTCCAGTAGCTGCTCAACCTGGCATTCAGGCCACTATATTTACCGACATCCGTATCCTTGCGGCGTCTGGTTTGCCAACCACCCTCCAGATCAAAGCTCAAATCACTCTTGGGAACCCAGCGTGCCTTGAGATTATATTCATCCTGATAATAGGAGTTATCCAGGGTCGCACCATTAACAACGGTTGTATTAGGATAACTGCCATTGGTGGATTTGGCATATAGTCCAAATTCATTATCTTGCACCGTCTTATACAACACCCCGACGCTGGCAGCCAGACTTGTGTAATCGTACTGATTAAGTTGCGCATTATTATAATCAGAGCGCACAGAAGTGACTCCGCCAGTCAATCCCCAATGATTCGCAATGCTCCATACGGCATCCGCATTGGCCGTTGCATAGCTGGTCATTGTTTTTTCAGTCACCTGAAAATACCTGAATGGCGTCAACGTTTGCGAATAATCATAATTAGCATGACCAGTCAACTTGCTGCCTATCACCCAGGCTAATGATGAGTTCAGTTTCTTGTCATTATTGCTGTATTGCGAGAAATACTCATACTTGTTATGCGTAGCCGAAACACCCAATTGCACTTGCTGCCGGCCATAACTTTGGTTATAGAGCAAACCAAGTGTCGCGGACTGCACCGTGTCTGACATTCTGCTGGTCCCGTATTTGGACTGAGCAGCATTAGCATCTTGCACATCAAAAATGTTATTACTGTAATTCACTTGATATTGTGCATAGGGATGCAGACCAAGCATATTTTCAGAGGAGGAAATCCCAGCACCATATGCATTCACCTCAATAAAAGCAGTCAGCGCCGAGAAAAAAACCACATTGAATTTACTATTCATATCACATTCCATCGCCTCATTCAGGAGCCACAACATTACAGCCTTGTCGAATCAGTTTATTCCAACAATTAGCCGAATGATACTTCGCCCAATGATTAATTACTCATCCAGAAGTTTCAACTTTGAAACAATATAACGAGAACCTTCGCGCGATAAGTGCCTGTCATCCCGATAAAAGAGTACATTACCGTGACTAGCCTCACACTTATCAGCCGTGCAAATAAACGGTGTCAGATCAACAAATTTCAAATGATGACCATCAGCGATTTTCTGCAGAATATTTATAATTTCGAAATGATATGACCTAACTTGATTTCTTGAAAAATTGCATGCAGAAACATTTTCACCATGCAATGAAAAACAGCGACCAAAGTCCAATCCAGTTATTGGAGTAGGTCCTGTCTCTTATACACATCTCCGAGCCCACTAGACGAACGCAAAAAAAAGGGGGGGGGGGGGGGGGGGGGGGGGGGGGGGGGGGGGGGGGGGGGGGGGGGGGGGGGGGGGGGGGGGGGGGGGGGGGGGGGGG
>NZ_JAELUD010000093.1:0-13690 GCF_016429185.1 Aquitalea sp. ASV11 | reverse complement strand
CCCGAACAGGACCGTGAAACGCCTTAGCGCCGATGATAGTGTGGCATTCGCCATGTGAAAGTAGGACACCGCCAGACTCCCCATTCGAAGCCCAGCTCAACCGAGCTGGGCTTTGTGCTTTTGGGCTGCGAAAATTGCTGACCAAACAACTGATGTGCAGGAGAGGCATTAGTCTGCTTTCAGCGTAAGCAGTACTACGCTGTTACTGCTGGAGTGGCCGGTTTACAATGTCCGGCATGATTTGATCCTGGCATGCTGCCGACTTGTTTCCACGCTTTTTCTGAGAGACTCCCTTGCTTGATTATCTGCATAAACGCCTGCACCTGTTTGTGCTGCTGTGGCTGGCTGTGTCCTTGATGGTGGGGATTCAATGGGCGATGTCAGAGTATCAACGCATACAGGAAGACTTTGACCGTACAGCCAGGCTGGCGCATGGCGTGATTGCCAGAAAGCTGGACCAGAATGAATCGGTGCTGGCTGCGCTGGATGCCATGCTGATGTCGCGGCAGAAGTTCGAGATGCCGATTCTCAAGTCATTTTCTCATCAGCTGCTGTCTCATTATTCTCAGCTGTATACCGTGGAGTTTTTCCAGAATGTCAGCCGGGATAACCGCAATACATTCCTGGACGAAATGCAGCAGCGCTTCGGCAAGACCTTTTTTATCCGGGATTTCGATATTGCCGGTCGCCGCAGCTGGGTGCCTGCGCCCGTGCGCGAGCAGCATCTGGTGGTAACCATGATCGAGCCGGACATTGCAGCAGCCAGTTCGGTATATGGCTATGACGTGTTGCATGAGCCGCGTTTTGCCACCGAGATCAAGCAAGCCATTCGCAGCGGGCGCAAAGTTGCCTCGGTGCCTTTCGATTTGTATGAAGGTGGACGTGTCTATCTATTGATGCAGCCGGTGTTTCTGGATTCTCCGGTACGGCAGGCAAGCGGGGCAGGCAAGGAGTTGATCGGCGTGGTGGCGCTGGTGGTGTACTGCGAGAAATTGCTCACCATCTCCCCGGGTGAAGGGGTGCCGGCTGATCTGGAACTATCGATCATGGCTACGGCGAATCCGGGCTCAACCATCTATACCATTCCGGGCAAGCGCAACAATGGGGGAGAGTGGTGGCCGTCGGTGGCCAAGCTGGACATCAGCCTGCCGCTGGTGAGTCAGTCCCAGCCATTTACCTTGCGGGTGGGCAAGGAGGTGTTTCCGGGCGATTTCAAGTTCGGTGGCTTGCTGCTGCGTGAGGGGCTGGTCTTGTCGCTGATGCTTTCGCTGTGGCTGCTGTACAGTCAGCGTCTTGCCTTGCGCCGGGCACAGAGTCAGGCAGATGAAGCCTTGTTCCTGCAAAGCGAGCGTGCTGCTGTCGCCTTGAATGCCGTGCATGATGGCGTGATCATCCTGGATACGCAGCAGCAGATCGAAATGGCCAATCCGATGGCCTTGACCTTGCTGGGCGTGAGTCGGGAAGAGGTAGTCGGCCAGCCCTACCAGAATGTGTTCCGCTTGATTGGCGAGCTATCGGCAGAGTTTGCCGAGAATCCGATCAGCGAATGCTATCGCCAGGCGCATACGGTTGAATTGCCGGAGCGGATGCAGCTGGCAACTGCGCGCGGGCACGTGCGCCTGGTGGAGGGAGCGATTGCGCCGCTGTTTTCCCGTGCGGGCAGCCTGACCGGTGTGGTGTGTGCCTTGCGCGATATGGGGCCGGTACGGCAGCGTGCTGCCGAGGCACTGGAGGCCAGCGAGTTGCGGGTGAAGGAGCATCTGGAAAAGCTATCCCACGTGGCGCGTTTGCATACCATGGGTGAAATGGCCTCCGGTATCGCTCATGAAGTGAATCAGCCGCTGACTGCCATTTCCAATTACTGCCAGGCTTCCTTGCAGTTGCTGGAGTTTGGTGAAGACAGCCGGCCGCAGATCGAATCGGCCTTGCGACTGGCGGTGGCACAAGCGGACCGCGCCGGTGAAATCATCAAACGCTTGCGTGCCCTGGTGAGCAAGCGGGCCATGGAAATCCGCCTGATCGACCTGAACCAGGTAGTGGGCAACTGCATGTTCCTGGCGGAGTACGACCTGAAAGAGCGTGGGATTGAAATGGTGCAGCTGTTGTCGGTGTATCCGATGACGGTGATGGCGGACAGCATCCAGATGGAGCAGGTGGTGCTGAACCTGTTGTCCAATGCCATGGATGCGCTGCGCGATGAACCGGTGATGAAGCGCCATATCATCATTCACACCCGGCGTGAGGGCAAGAAGGCCATTCTGGAAGTGCGTGATACCGGCCGTGGTATTTCTCCCGAGTCGCTGGAAGTGCTGTTCCATCCTTTCTTTTCCACCAAGCAGAATGGCATGGGCCTGGGCTTGTCGATCTGCCAGACCATTGTCGAGCAGTATGGCGGCCTGATTTGCGCAGAAAACATTCCAGCGAGCGGTGCTTGCTTCCGTATCGAGCTACCGTTGTCGCAAACGGTGGCTGCGACAGAGCAGGAGCCAGCCGCCGGCTGAGACGGATTCAATACCAAAAAGAGCCGCAATGCGGCTCTTTTGCATGGCGGGTATGGCGCTAGCGGATCAGCGTGGTTCAACCACCACCTGGGTGCGTTGTGCACGTTCCTCGCGCGGGGTGATGCCGAAGTGATTGCGATAGGTACTGGAGAAGTGCGGTCCGCTGGAGAAGCCGCAAGCCAGGCCGATTTGCACGATGGACTTGCTGGTTTGCTGCAGCAGCTGGCGGGCGCGGCTCAGGCGCAGCTCCAGATAGTATTTGGACGGCACGGTGCTCAGGTATTGCTTGAACAGGCGCTCCAGCTGGCGGCGCGATACCCCGACATAGTAGGCAATGTCGTCGGTGGTCAGCGGCTCTTCGATATTGGCTTCCATCAGGCTGACGGCTTCGGTCAGCTTGGGCTGGCTGCCGCCGATGCGGGTGGCCAGTGGAATGCGCTGGCGTTCGTTGCCGGGGCGCAGGCGCTCGATGCTGAACATTTCCGACAGGCGGGCAGTAAACTCATGGCCATGCTGATTGCCAACCAGCGACAGCATGAAATCCAGTGTGGCCGCACCACCGGCACAACTCATGCGGCAGCGGTCGGTTTCGTACAGGTTGGACGAAACGATGACTTCGTGGAATTCCTCGGTAAAACGGCTGATTTCCTGCCAGTGAATGGTGGCACGAAAACCGTTAAGCAAGCCGGCACGGGCCATCCAGTAACTGCCACAGCCAATGCCGGCAATGGGCAGCTTGTCGGTGTGCAGGCCGCTGATGCTTTTGAGCAGTTCGTCCAGATTGACATCAATGGTGATGTCGTCCGCCAGAATGAACAGGCCGTCCAGCTTGGGCGCGTAAGCCAGTGGCAGGTCCACCGGCAGTTTCAAGCCATTGGACATGGCAACCGGCAGGCCATTGAGCGACAGCGGCAAGAATTCGTACAGCTTTTTTTCGGCCAGTTGATTGGCCCGGGTCAGCACTTCGCTGGCAATGGCAAAGTCGGCCATGGAAGCGTGCGGAAGCAGGAGAAAACCGTAGCGTAACGGTTTGGCAGCGTGCATTGATTGACCCATGTTTGCAAAAAAGTTGAGCACTATACCAAAAAAGCAGGCCATGCCGTGGATGGCGTGGCGCTGCTATTTCAGTGTGGCATTGTACGATTTATTTAAGACTGCCGGAGAGGAATTGTGCAAGCCGCTCGCTTTGCGGATTGGCCAGCACTTCGCGCGGATTGCCTTGTTCTTCGATCTTGCCTTTGTGCAGGAAAATCACGTGGTTTGACACTTCGCGGGCAAAGCCCATTTCGTGGGTCACCACCACCATGGTGCGGCCTTCGCGCGCCAGATCCTGCATCACCCGCAGTACTTCGCCTACCAGTTCCGGGTCCAGTGCTGAAGTCGGTTCGTCAAACAGCATGACTTCCGGTTCCATCGCCAGGGCGCGGGCAATGGCTACACGCTGCTGCTGTCCGCCGGACATGTGTGACGGGTATTTGCCTTCCACGTCTTTCAGGCCCACCTTGTCCAGATACTTGCGCGCGCGGGCAATGGCTTCATCGCGCGACAGGCCCAGTACATGAATGGGGGCTTCGATGATGTTTTCCAGCACCGTCATGTGTGCCCACAAGTTGAAATGCTGGAACACCATGGCCAGCCGGGTGCGAATGCGTTCCAGCTGCTTGTGGTTGGCGGCACGCAGCGCGCCGGTTTTCTTGTCCGGCACCAGTTGCAGTTCTTCACCGCCCAGCTGGATCTGCCCGCTATTAGGGTGCTCCAGCATGTTGATGCAGCGCAGGAAGGTACTTTTGCCCGAGCCGGAGGAGCCGATGATGCTGATTACGTCACCGGCATGGGCGGTGAGGGAAACCCCCTTGAGCACTTCATGGCTGCCATAGCTTTTGTGCAGGTCGCTCACGCGCAGTTTGATGTCGGTGGCTTGTGCCGCGTCGTTGTGTTTCATGCTTGCAACCCTTGTATAAGGTTTCATCGCGCCGCTGTCATGCCGACAGCCGGCCATTGCTGAAAGAAGGCAGCCGGGTGGCTGCCCACGCTGTCAATGCTTGCGCGGGGCCAGATAGGCCAGCCAGCGTTGCTCTGCCTGCTTGAACAGCCAGACAAAGACAAAAGTGAGTACCAGATAGATGGCCCCGGCAATCAGGAAGGGCTCGAAGGCCATATAGGTATCGCTGTAGATACGGCGTGCCACCCCGGTGATGTCGGCCAGCGTGACCAGACCGGCCACCGCCGTGCTTTGCATCATCATGATCACTTCGTTGCTGTAGGCCGGCAGCGCGCGGCGCAGGGCGGAGGGAATGACGATGCGGCGCATCATCAGCCATTTGCTCATGCCCATGGCGCGGGCGGCTTCGATTTCGCCCCAGTGGGTGGTGCGGATCTGGCCGGCGATGATTTCGGTGGTGTAGGCCGCAGTGTTCAGGGTAAAGGCCAGAATGGCGCAGAACCAGGCATCCTGCAGGTATTGCCACAGCCAGCTCTCGCGTACGGCATCAAACTGCGACAGGCCGTAATAGATGATGAACAGCTGCACCAGCAGAGGCGTACCGCGGAACACATAGGTGTACAGCCACACGCTGCCGGACAGCAGGCGGTTTTTCGACACACGCCCCAGCGCCAGCGGAATGGCCAGCAGCATGCCCAACAGCAGCGAGGCACCCAGCAGCTCCAGGGTCATCACGATGCCGTCACTGGTGCTCAGCAGTGGCTGGCCGTCGGCACCGCCCAGAAAGGCCGGCAATTTGTCGAGGATAAGGTGAAAGTCGATCACAGGCCGTTCTCCTTCAGACCGGTGGAATAGCGCCGCTCCAGCATGCCCAGCAGGATGTTGGACACGCTGGTGATCACCAGGAAGATCACCGCTACCAGCATGTAGACGGTAAACGGTTCCTGGGTATTGGACTTGGCCGCGTCGGCGCGGTACATCACGTCATTCAGGCCGATTACCGAGACCAGCGCAGTGGACTTCACCAGTACCAGCCAGTTATTGGTAAAGCTGGGCAGGGCAAAGCGCACCATTTGCGGAAAGGTGATGCGCCAGAAAATGCGCAGCGGCCCCATGCCGTAGGCGGCACCGGCTTCCATCTGTCCCTTGGGCACCGCCATGATGGCGCCGCGGAAGGTTTCGGTCATGTAGGCACCGAAGATGAAGCCCAGTGTCAGCACCCCGGCAATAAAGGGGTCGATGTCCGGGGCGGCCCAGCCCATGGCTGCGGCCACATCGTTGAGCAGCATCTGCACGCCGAAGAACAGCAAGAACATCCATACCAGGTCGGGCACACCACGCACCACGGTGGAGTAAAGCTCGGCCAGTGTGCGCAAGGGTTTGGAGGGGGCCATCTTGAACATGGCACCAACCAGGCCCAGTACGACGGAAACCGCCAGCGATGCCGCCGCCAGTTTCAGTGTCAGCACCGCTCCATCGAGGATGCTGGGAAGATATCCGTGTAAAAACATGTACTACCCCTGTGTTTCCCGGGAAGGGACGGCGCGGACGACTGCCCGCCCGCGCCACCATGACGGTTTATTTGCCGTAGATGTCGAAGCTGAAATACTTCTTCTGGATCTTGTCGTAGCTACCGTCGGCACGAATCTGCTGCAGGGCCTTGTTGATGCGGGCCAGCAAGGCAGCGTCCGATTTGCGCACCGCTACGGCTGCGCCTTCACCGAAGTACTTCACCTCGTTGTACTCCGGCCCGGCAAAGGCGTAACCCTTGCCCGCCGGCGTCTTGATGAAGTCGGATTCACCTACGGCGGCATCGACAAAGCTGGCATCAACACGCCCGGCTTTCAGGTCGAGGAAGGATTCCGGTGCCTTGGCATAGGACACCAGTTTTGCGCCCAGCTTCACCCAGTTGTCGCGGGCGTATTTTTCCTGGATGGAAGAACGCAATACGCCAATCTTCTTGCCCTTGAACCAGGCATCGTTGATCTGGCTGCCTTGTTTGGCTACCAGACGGCTGGGCATGTTGTAGTACTTGTTGGAGAAGCTGACGACCTTCTTGCGCTCTTCGGTGATGTTCATCGAGGCGATGATGGCGTCGAACTTGCGTGCCTGCAGGGCAGGGATGATGCCGTCGAAGTCCTGCGGCACCACTTCGCAGGTCACTTTCATGGCAGAGCAAAGGGCCTGGGCGATATCAGGGTCGAAGCCCTTCATCTTGCCGTCCGGGCCTTGTTGGGAAAACGGCGGGTAACTGGCATCGGTGGCAAAGCGCAGGGTTTCGCCTTGGGCAGCAGCAGCCATGCCGAGCGCGCACGCGCCCAGCACCATGAGGGACTTGAACATGGTTTCTCCGGTGGGTCTTTTTGTTGGATGTGTGGTCCTGTGCGCCGACAGGCTGGCTGCCGGCGCAAGCTGGACTATGCAGCAGACGTGCAGGGCTTAGCCGCCGTAGACGTCAAAGTGGAAGTACTTGTCCTGTACTTTCTTGTAGCTGCCATCCTTGCGGATCTGCTCGATGGCCTTGTTGATGCGCGTGGCCAGGGCCTGGTTGCCCTTTTTCACGGCAATGCCGGCGCCCAGACCGAAGTATTTCACATCGGCATAGTTGGGGCCGACAAAGGCGTAACCCTTGCCACCGTCGGTCTTGAGGAATTCCTGCTCGCCGACTGCGCCATCGACAAAGACGGCATCAACACGGCCTGCTTTCAGGTCGAGGAAGGATTCAGGCGACTTGGTGTAAGCCACGATGGTGGCACCGTTCTTGCCCCAGAAGTCACGGGCAAACTTTTCCTGGGTGGAAGCACGCAGCACGCCGATCTTCTTGCCCTTGAAGGAAGTTTGCGACACCTGGGTGTTGCTCTTGGCCACGATGCGGCTGGCGATGTTGTAATACTTGTTGCTGAAGTCGACGGCTTTCTTGCGCTCTTCGGTGATTTGCATCGAAGACAGGATGGCGTCGAACTTGTTGGCATTCAGTGCGGGAATCAGGCCGTCCCAGTCCTGCGGCACGATCTGGCAGCTCACCTTCATGGCGGTACACAGGGCCTGGGCCATGTCGATGTCGAAACCTTCCGGCTTGCCATCGGCACCTTGCTTGGAGAACGGCGGGTAGTTGAGGTCTACACCAAAGCGGATGGTTTCTGCGTGACTGGCAAAACCGGACAGGCTGACTGCAACTGCAGCCGCAAAAATAACCTTCTTCATATGTGTCTCTGCTTCTCGCATGCAGGGAGCAAGCGTGCTGCTTGTTCCCGTGGTCTTACTTTGTAAACCCGGCGCGGATGGGGTGGCTGCCTTGGCAGCGCGGCCGGAACCTGTTGTTGTTATGCCTGCATGCGCCTCCTGTGAAGACGCCAGGCAATGGTGGCACGGAAACTCCCTGCCCAACAATCAGTCGCATTTGGCGCGGATAGCAACAAATTGCGAAGGGGCGCATTCTACGCCAGTTTGTAACGCTTGTGAAACGTCATCAAAATCAGTCACTTATAACTTGATTGTCGGATTGTATACAATGTAGGCTGTCACGGCCTTTTTGTAATTGGCCGTCGCATTGCTATAAGGCAAATAGTGGGAGAAAAACCAGTAGTGCAGTGGCTGCCGGTTTTTCATGCTGCACTGCATCCCATCTTTCTGTAAGTCGATGTCGCATTAAGGAAATCCCGCTGGTAGCGGGCTTACTACAATGCCCCGACACAAACCGTGCATACAACAAGAGAAGCCCCATGTCGCTTACCAACAAGACCGAACTGGCGAGCCTGATTGCCGATATTCAGGCCGTTGCCGAGAGCAAGCTTTCACCCAAGGAGACACCACAACTCGCCGGATTCTTCCCGATCTACTTTGAAGAAACCGAGCATGCCGACCTGCGCCAGTTTTCCTCGCTGGATCTGTTCGGTGCTGCACTGGCCCATTTCGAGTTCGCGCGCAAGCGTAACCCCGGCCAGCACAAGGTGCGTATCTATACTCCCGATTTCGAGCGTGATGGCTGGCAAAGCACCCATTCGGTGATTGAAGTCGTCAACGACGACATGCCTTTCCTGATCGACTCCATTTCCATGCTGCTGTCGCGCTACAACATCAATCTGCACCTCCTGGTGCACCCGGTGTTGTCGGTTGGTCGCGACAAGAACGGCAACCTGCTGGAAGTAAAACGCACGCAAGACCGCAGCCTGCCGCTGGAATCCTTCATCCACGTGCAGATCGACCGCGTCAGCGATGCCGCCACCCTGCAAAAGCTGGAAGCCGAACTGAACCGCATCATTGCCGACATTCGTCTGGTGGTGAGCGACGAGCCGAAAATGCGCGCCGTGGTGGGCGACATCGGCAAGGACCTGGCCAAGGTGAAGGGCGAACGCGCGGCAGAAGCCAAGGAAGCCGTGGATTTCCTCGGCTGGATGGCGGCCAACCACTTTCTGTTCATGGGCTATTGCGACTACGACCTGGTCAAGCGTGATGGCAAGGACAGCCTGAAGATCGTCAAGGATTCCGGCCTCGGCATCCTGCGCGACCAGGGCGACAAGGAATACTCCGCCAGCTTTGAAACCCTGCCGCAAGAACTGCGCGAACTGGCGCACCTGCCGCAGCTGATCATCCTGAACAAATCGCAAACCCGCTCCATCATCCACCGCCCGGCCTATGTCGACTTTGTCGGCATCAAGCGCTTCAACGACAAGGGCGAAGTGATTGGCGAGCGCCGCTTCCTCGGCCTGTATACCGCCGGTGCCTATCAGGCTTCGCCGAAAGACATTCCGCTGGTGCGTCAGAAGGTGGCCAGCGTGGTGGCCAACTGCGACTACGTGGACGACAGCTACAAGGCCAAGACCCTGGGTTTCGTGCTGGAAAGCTATCCGCGTGACGAGCTGTTTGAAATTCCGGCCGATGTACTGGGCCCGATCGCCGAAGGCATTGTCAGCCTGCAAGAGCGCCCGCGCGTGCGCCTGTTCGTGCGCAAGGACCGCTACCACCGCTATGTCAGCAGCCTGGTTTACGTGCCGCGTGACAGCTTCAATACCGAAGTGCGCCTGAAAATCGAGAAGGTGCTGATGACGGCCTTCAACGGTAGCTCGGCAGAATTCAGCGTGCAGATCAGCGACAGCTCGCTGGCACGCGTGCATTACATCATCCGCACCAATGCCTCCAAGCTGCCGGCCTTCCGCGAATCAGACATCGAGGCGGAAATCGCCCGTCTGGTGCGTGGCTGGGTGGAAGAAATGCACCAGCAACTGGTGGAAGTGCATGGCGAAGAAGCCGGCAACCTGCTGTTCAATCGCTACCGCACCGCCTTCCCGGTGGCGTACCGCGAAGAGTTTGCCGTACGTAATGCCGTGCTGGACGTGCAATTGCTGGAGTCCGTGTCTGCCAGCAACCCGCTGGCCATGAAGCTGTACCGTCCTTTCCATCGCGGCAACCAGGCATTCAACCTGAAGCTGTTCCGCGAAGGCGAGCCGATGAGCCTGTCCGCCAGTCTGCCGATTCTGGAAAACATGGGCGTCAAGGTGCGCGACGAGCATCCGTACCGTGTCGAGCGTGAAGACGGCTCCGCAGTGTGGATCAGCGACTTTGGCCTGGACGTGGGTGCCTTCTTCGAACAGATGTCCAGCGAAGCGGTACAGAAAGACTTCCAGGAGCTGCTGTCCCAGGTGTTTGCCAAGCGTTGCGAAAACGACGGTTTCAACCGTCTGGCGCTGATTGCCGGCCTGGACTGGCGTGAAATCTCGCTGGTGCGTGCACTGGCCAAGTACCTGCGTCAGGGCGGCCTCACCTTCAGCCAGAACTATCTGGAACAGTGCGTGGCCAACTACCCGGAAATCACCCGTCGTCTGGTGGCGCTGTTCGTGGCCCGCCTGGACCCGGTGAATGCCGACGACGCCCGTGCCGACGCGCTGCTGGCCGAAGTGAAAGAGCTGCTGGACAATGTGGCCAACCTGGATGAAGACCGCATCCTGAACGGCTTCCTGGCCGTGATTCTGGCTACCCGTCGCACCAACTTCTGGCAGAAGGATGCCGACGGCCAGTTCAAGTCCTATATGTCCTTCAAGCTGGAATCCAACCTGATTCCTTTCCTGCCGCAGCCGCGCCCGATGTTTGAAATCTGGGTATACAGCCCGCGTGTGGAAGGCGTGCACCTGCGCGGCTCCAAGGTAGCCCGTGGCGGCCTGCGCTGGTCCGACCGCATGGAAGACTTCCGTACCGAAGTGCTGGGTCTGGTGAAGGCACAGATGGTGAAGAACTCCGTCATCGTGCCGATGGGTTCCAAGGGTGGCTTTGTCGGCAAGCAACTGCCGGCACCGAGCGACCGTGAAGCCTTCCTGGCCGAAGGCATCGCCTGCTACAAGATCTTCATCTCCGCGCTGCTGGATGTCACCGACAACCTGGTGACCGGCCAGATCATTCCGCCCAAGGACGTGCGCCGTCTGGACCCGGATGATCCGTATCTGGTGGTGGCTGCCGACAAGGGCACCGCAACCTTCTCCGACATCGCCAACGGCATTTCCGAATCCTACGGCTTCTGGCTGGGGGATGCCTTTGCTTCCGGTGGTTCCGCCGGTTACGACCACAAGGGCATGGGCATTACCGCCCGCGGTGCCTGGGAATCGGTCAAGCGCCACTTCCGCCATCTGGGCATCAATACCCAGGAGCAGGATTTCAGCGTGATCGGCATTGGCGACATGGCTGGTGACGTATTCGGTAACGGCATGCTGCTGTCCGAACACATCTGCCTGAAGGCTGCGTTCAACCACCTGCACATCTTCCTGGACCCGACTCCGGACGCCAAGACCAGCTTTGCCGAACGTGCCCGCCTGTTCAATCTGCCGCGTTCCAGCTGGGCAGATTACAACCGTGAGCTGATTTCCAAGGGTGGTGGCATTTTCGAGCGCTCGGCCAAGTCCATTCCGCTGTCGCCTGAAGTCAAGGCCTGGCTGGAAACCGACAAGGACCACATGGCGCCGAACGAGCTGATCCATGAAATCCTCAAGGCCAAGATCGACCTGCTGTACAACGGCGGTATCGGTACTTACATCAAGGCTTCCACTCAGAGCCATGCCGACGCCCGCGACCGCGCTTGCGATCCGGTACGTGTCAATGGCAACGAACTGCAAGCCCGTGTGGTGGCAGAAGGCGGTAACCTGACTTGCACCCAGCTGGGTCGTGTCGAATTCGCGCTGTGCGGCGGCCGTATCGCCACCGACGCCATCGACAACTCCGCTGGTGTGGATTGCTCCGACCACGAAGTCAACATCAAGATTTTGCTCGGCGCGGTGATGCAAGCCGGTGACATGACGCTGAAACAGCGTAATGAACTGCTGGCCGAGATGACCGAAGAAGTAGGCCATCTGGTGTTGCGCAACAACGTGCTGCAAACCCAGGTGCTGGCCATCAAGCGTCTGGAAGCTGCCTCCATGCTGTCCACCCATGCCCGCATGATTGCGCACATGGAAAAGACGGGCGAACTGAACCGCGAAATCGAATACCTGCCGTCCGATACCCAGATCAACGAACGCCGTCTGGCGCGTCAGGGTCTCACCGTGCCGGAAATCGCCGTATTGCTGGCGTACAGCAAGATTTCGCTGGATCAGGCCATTCTGGCTACCGATGTGCCGGACGATGCCGACTTCCTGCCGGTGCTGGTCAACTACTTCCCCAAACCGCTGCAACAGCGCTTTGGCAAGCAGATGGAACAGCATCAGCTGCGTCGCGAAATCATCGCCAACCAGCTGGCCAACCAGATCATCAACCGCATGGGCACCACCTTCGTGTTCCGCCTGCAGGAAGAGTCGCCGTTCTCCGCGGCCGACATCGCCCGCGCCTGGTGGATTGCCAGCCGCGTGTTTGATGCGGAAAACCTGTGGGGCCAGATCGAAGCGCTGGACAACCTGATTCCGGCCGACCAGCAAATGCAGATGATGGTGCTGGTGCGTACCCTGATCGAACGCGTCACCCGCTGGGTACTGCGCAACAAGCGTCCGTTCACCTCGGTGAATGCCGTGATCGAACAGTACGCCGGCAAGGTACAGGAACTGCTGGCACGTCTGCCGGCACTGGTGGATGCCAGACAGTACCCGGCCGTGGCCGAGCTGGAAGCCCGCCTGAGCCTGCCGAACATGCCGCAGGAACTGGCCCGCGTGCTGGCGCGTCTGGAGTTTGCCGTACCGCTGATGGACATCATCGAAATCAGCGAAGGCGGCGAACTGTCGCAGGACGAAGTGGCACAGAACTACTTCCAGCTGGGTCGCACCCTGCAACTGGACTGGCTGCGTGACGCCATTACCGGCCTGCCGCGCGACAACCGCTGGCAGTCGCTGGCCCGTTCCGCGCTGCGTGACGACCTGTACCGCCTGCATCGCAAGCTGGCCAAGCTGGCCCTCAGCGAAGCCATCGGCGACAAGGCTTTTGCCGATG
Source organism: Aquitalea sp. ASV11 (assembly GCF_016429185.1). NCBI lineage: Bacteria > Pseudomonadati > Pseudomonadota > Betaproteobacteria > Neisseriales > Chromobacteriaceae > Aquitalea > Aquitalea sp. ASV11. The sequence goes on along the minus strand of NZ_JAELUD010000093.1, from coordinate 847 downwards.
CCTGGCTGAGCAAGCGTCGTGGCGAGCTGGAACTGTGCTACCAGATGTTTGCCGAGCTGCAGTCCTTCAGCGTGCTGGACCTGGCCATGCTGTCTGCCGGTATGCGCGAGCTCAACAACCACCTGCTGGCCTGATCTGTCAGTCTGGTGTCTGCTTCATGCAAACCGGCCCCCAGGGGCCGGTTTTTTTATGGTGATCAGCACAAAATGCGCCGGGTTTGATGAGAAGCGGCGGACGGCAGCAGGCAAATCCGGCTATCATCCGCACTTGACTCCGGCATCCATCATGCCGAACAGACTGGAATGACAAGATGCAGAACACACAGGCCGACGCCTCCGCTCGGGAAGCAGAGCAAGCCTGGCGCCATGCCAAGCAACTGGAACAGGCGCTGATCGAACTACTGCAGCAGGCCTTGCCGGCCAGCGGACTGTGCACCGTGGGCAAGCCGCTGACCGAACAGCAAAAGCGCGGCGAATCCCGCCAGGCGCTGTGCTGCAGCCTGCCGCTGCTGCAAAAGAAAAAGCGCAAGGACACTATCGTCGCCTTCCTGAATTTCCAGATCAGCCTGGCGGGCGACGGCGTGCCACGTGTTGGTTCGGGTGCAGGGGCGGAGCCGCTGGGCCCGGTGCTGCATATTGCGCACTGGACCTGTGAGTTCAGCTTCGATTACGACGCTTACGTCGGCTTTCCCGCCACCGGCTGGCAACCCTGGCTGAATCAGGCTGGACGTCTGTTGCGCTGGGAGGATGACGAATCGCCGTTTGGCGATGAATGGACCTACAGCCTGCGACTGGATGCCCTGAGCACCGATGAAGGCCTGCTGCGCCGTGTGGTGTTGCAGCCGGTG
>NZ_JAELUD010000092.1:0-14340 GCF_016429185.1 Aquitalea sp. ASV11 | reverse complement strand
GTTCATCACGCCAATGCCACCAACCACCAGCGAAATCACCGCAATCATCGATACCAGCAGCGTCATGGTGGCGGTGGTGCTGGCAATGGTCTGGCGGATGCTGTCGGTATTCATCACGAAAAAGTCCTGCGTGCCGTGCCGACGTGTCATCAGCACCACCAGGCTTTGCTCGGCGGCAGCGGTGGACACATTGTCACTCACCCGCACCGTGAGGGCTTTCAGGTAATCCTGACCCAGCATGCGGTACATCACCGTGCTGTAGGGCAGCCACAGATTGAGGTTTTCGTCGGTGCCGAAGGCGCTTTTCTGGGTTTGCGTCACTGCCACCACCCGGCAGGGCAGCTTGCCCAGCAGGATGACTTTGCCGATAGGGTCGTCGCCATCGGCAAACAGGGCCTTGCGGCTGTTCTCGTCTATCACCACCTGCTGCGCCTGCTGGCTGACCGCCACCGCGTCGAATGGTCGGCCTTGCGCCATGGACACGCCGCGCACGCGGAAATACTGCTCGCCCACGCCCTTCACCTGGGCGGTGACCGCCACATTGCGATAGCGCAGCGTCACGCTGTCGCTCACTTCCGGGGTGACACTGTCGACAAAGGGCTGCTCGGCCAGCACCGTGGCATCACGCGGGGTCAGCGTATGGATGGCGTCGGCCTTGCGGTCGCCAAAATGCTTGCCGGGATAAATATTGATGGTATTGGTACCCAGCGAGCTGATGTCGCTGAGAATGCGCTGGCTGGAACCGGTACCCAGCGCCACCACCGACACGACCGAGGCAATGCCGATGATGATGCCCAGCATGGTCAGCGCCGAGCGCAGCCGGTGTGCCATCAGCGCGCGCCAGGCCATGCCGAAGGCCTCGGCAAATTGCTCGCGCAGCAGCCGCCAGCCGGTAGCCTGCTGACTGTCCGCTGGCTCAGGCAATGCGCTAACGGGAGAGATGGCGCCACGACGGGTATCTGCCACCAGCTTGCCATCACCGATCTCGATGATGCGGTCGGCATGCTCGGCCACCTTGCTGTCGTGCGTCACCAGAATGATGGTATGGCCTTCGGCATGCAGCTCGCGCAGGATGGCCATCACCTGCTGGCCGCTGGCACTGTCCAGTGCGCCGGTAGGCTCGTCGGCCAGAATCACCTTGCCGCCATTCATCAGCGCCCGGGCAATGCTCACCCGCTGCTGCTGACCGCCGGACAACTGGCCCGGCTTGTGACCGGCACGGTCGGCCAGGCCAAGGCGTGCCAGCAGGCTGGCGGCACGCGCACTGCGCTCGGCAGCCGGGCTGCCTGCATAGACGGCGGGCAATTCAACATTCTGCAGGGCGTCCAGCTCACCCAGCAGATGGTAGCGCTGGAAGATGAAACCGAAATGCTCGCGCCGCAGCTGGGCCAGCTGGTCCGGGTCCATGTCGGCCACCGCCTGCCCGGCCACGCGGTAGCTGCCGCGACTTGGCGCATCCAGGCAACCCAGAATGTTCATCAGGGTGGATTTGCCGGAGCCGGACGCACCGATGATGGCCACCATTTCACCGGCCTGAATCTGCAAATTGATGTCATCCAGCACCGTGACCGTGTCCTCGCCCGAAGCAAAGTCACGACACACGCCGGACAATTCCAGCAAAGGAAGGGACATGGTTTACATCCCCATCGGCGGCGGGCCGTTATGGCCGCTGCTGCTACTGCTGGCGGTGGCACTGGCTTCACCCACAATCACCTGCTCGCCGGCACGCAGTCCGGACAACACCTGGGCATGCACATTATTGTTCAGGCCAATCTTCACCACTCTCGGCTGCACACTGCCATCCGGCTGCAATACCCGCACCGCATAGCGGCCATCCTTGCCACGCACGCCCAGCGCATTGGCCGGAATCGCCAGCACGGCATGCGCCTGGCTGAGTACCACACTGACCTGCGCCGTCATGTTGATGCGCAGCTTGTGGCCCGGATTGGGCACATCAAACAGGCCGTAATAATAAATGGCGGTCGAGGAGGAACTGCTGGAGCTGCTGCTGGTGGAGGTGCTGCTGGTACTGGTGCTGTCACTGGAATCGCTATACGACTGCGGTGCCGGGTCGATGGCACGCAAGTGCGCCTGATAGCGCCGGTCCGGCTCGCCCAGAATGGTGAAGTACACAGGCAGGCCGGGTTTCACCCGCACCACATCCCCTTCCGAGATTTCCGCCTTTACCGTCACCGTATCCAGCTGCGCCAGCTTGACCATTGTCGGGGTGGACTGACTGGCATTCACCGTCTGCCCCTCCTCCACCGGCAAGGCCACCACCACACCATCAATCGGCGCAAGAATGCGGGTGTAACCCAGATTCAGCTGGGCGGTTTTCAGGCTGATACGCGCCTGCTGCAATTGCGCCTGCAACTGCTCGGCATCCGCGTTTGCACCATCCAGCGTGGCTTTGGCGCTGTCGTAGCTTTCCTGTGAGGTAGCCTGTTGCCCCAGCATCTGCTGCTGGCGGGCAAAGTCCTGACGCGCTTTCAGCAAGGCAGCCAGTTTGGACTTGAGCTGGGACTGATAGCTGCTGACCGAGGCCTGGGCATCTTCCAGCGAGTTTTCCTGGGTACGCGGGTCGATTTCTGCCAGCAAATCACCTTTTTTCACACTCTGGCCCAAGACCACCTTGAGTGATTTCACCTGGCCGGACACCTGGGCACCGACACTGACTTCACGCAGCGCCTTGATGGTGCCGGTGGCCAGTACGGTATCTTCCAGATCCATATTGCTGACCGTGGCGGTCAGGTAGTGATTCACAGGCGGGCGGGGATACAGCAGATAAGCGGCAACAGCCAGCAGCAAACCGGTGACAATCAGCAGGCTGCGTCGGTGCAATGCAATGAAACGGGGCATGAAGGGACAAGAATGCTTTCTGTTTTGATACCGAAGTATCCGGCTTTGCCCCCGGCCTCGCGGTTAATGCACTGTAAATTGGTGTTAATTACCGTAAAGACGGTTCCGGCCAATAAATAGCCGGTTTCCTCCAGCATTTTTGGCAAAACCCGTACTACAGGGTAAAGTATGCCGCACTCATGCCAGCCGCTACCTGTTGCGCAACAGGCATGGCCTCCCCTCACCCCATTGCATACAGGCTTCACATGCAACCGGCTCCTCGCCTTCGACATTTGCTTTTGCCCCTGACCGCCCTCTGGTTCAGCCTGTTCTGTTCACTGGTCATGGCCGCCCAGCCTGCCGCCCACAACTGGCTGGCTGCTCACCGCAACTGGCGGGTGGGCGTGGTGCTGCAAGCGCCTTATGCCCAGCTCAACCCGCGCAGCCATTTGCTGGAAGGGGCCGATGTCGAAGTGATGGTGCTGCTGGCCGGCAAGATGGATGTCAGTCTGAACTGGCGTACCTTCAGCAACCAGCAAGCGCTGGACCGTGCAGTGGAAAATGGCGAAGTCGATATCTCCCCCGGCATGTTGCAAACGCCAGCCAGCCTGCATCACTGGCTGTTCTCCCAGCCCTACCTGCGGGTACCGCACAAGATTGTCGGCTTCCCGGACGGCAGCGGCAATGCAGTAGACCTGGACCGGCTGTCGCTCAGCGAGCGGCTGGCGCTAGACGCCAATAGCGATGCACTGCGCTTTGTGCGACGCAATTACCCGGAACTGCCGCGGGTAGAGGTAGCCAGTGACCGTGCCGCGCTGCAAACCGTACAGCAGCAATATGCCGAATACGCCATCGTGGACGAGGCCCAGCTGGCCACCTTGCTGAAGGAACCTGAATTCTCGCGCCTGGCCGTGGTGGGCGACCTGGGCTACACCCACTTGCTGCGCATTGCGGTGCGGCGCGACTGGCCCGAGCTGCCGCCGGTGCTGGACCGTCAGCTGCAGGACATCCCCGGCATCCGCATGGAGCAGTTGTATGCGCGCTGGATGCTGCCCAGCTACCCGCGCCTGATCGACTCGCTGAGCTTCTGGCACCGCACCAGCCTGGCCTTGTTGCTGGCCGCCCTGCTGCTGGCCGGACTGTTCGGCCACCAGCGGCGGCAACGGCGCTGGGCGGAAAAGCGCCTGCTGGCGGCAAGAATGGAACTGGAAGCGCGGGATCTGGCCGAGGAATCGCTGCGCCTCACCCAGTTTTCCATCGACAACAGCACGGTGGGCATTCTGTGGGTGAACTGGGACGGGCGCATCCAGTACGCCAACCGCGCAGTGGAGAGCATGCTGGGCTATCCGACCGAGCAGCTGCTCAGCCTGTCCCTGCCGGAATTACAGCCTTCGCTGGACAACAGCAGCTGGCTGGATTTGTGGAACCAGCTGCGCGGTAGCAAAGCCTTGAGCAGTTTTGAAACCACAAGCCTGAAAGCCGACGGCCAGGTACTGCCGGTGGGCGTCACCCTGAGCTTTCTCAAGTTTGGCCGCACCGAATACCTGGTGGTGTATCTGAATGACATTACCGAGCGACAGAAAGCCCGCGCAGCGCTGGAAGAAAGCGAAGCCCGCTTCAAGGGCATGGCCAGCAATGTACCGGGCATGGTGTTTCGGCTGGAGCGCCCCGCTGCCGAGCACCCGGTGCGGCTGGCTTTTGTCAGCGACGCCAGCCAGGCCATGCTGGGTTACAGCCCGCTGGACCTGGTATGCATGCCGCAAGGCTGGCAGGACGTGGTGGCCAGCGAAGACCGCAGCAGCTACCAGCAAGCCTGGCAGGATGCCGCCGCACACAACCGCAACCTGGCCTGGCAGGGCCGCATGCAGCATCAGAACGGGCAATTGCGCTGGGTAGACATCAAGGCCACCGTGCGCTGCTTTGACGATGGCCACGTGGTATGGGACGGCATTGTCTGGGATATCTCGGCCAACAAGCACAACGAACTGCAACTGGCGGAATCGCGTGGCTTGCTGCGCAGCCTGTCGGCCCATCTGGAGTCGGTACGTGAAGAAGAAAAAGCCCGCATCGCCCGCGAAGTACACGACGAACTGGGCCAGATTCTCACCGTCTTGCGGCTGGAAACCTCGATGTGCGAACTAAGCTTCGGCCAGAGCGACAGCAAGCTGGCCGAACGCCTGCAGGCGATGAAAAAGCTGATCGAGCAGACTTTCCAGATCGTGCGTGACGTGGCAACTGCACTGCGCCCGCCGGTGCTGGATGCCGGCATCGGCTCGGCCATCGAATGGCAGGCGCGGCGTTTTGAAAAACGCAGCGGCATTCCCTGCCTGGTATCGGTGCCGGACAGCCCCATCGCCCTGAGCGATGCGCGCGCCATTGGCGTGTTCCGCATCCTGCAAGAAGCACTCACCAATGTATTGCGTCACGCCGAGGCCAGCACGGTCAGCGTGGGGCTGACCTGCCAGCAGGACATCATCACCTTGAGCATTGCCGACGACGGCAAGGGTTTCGACCCGCAAGCCCATCGCCAGCTGCGCTCCTTTGGCCTGGTAGGCATCCGCGAGCGGGTGCTGTTGCTGGGCGGCAAACTGGATATCGACAGTCAACCGGATGAGGGCTGCACCCTGACCATCCGCCTGCCGGTTGAAGAAGGAAGGGAAATCGCATGATTCGCGTCATCATTGCCGAAGACCACAAAATCGTCCGCGAAGGCATCAAGCAACTGATTTCGCTGGCCGAAGACATCAGCGTGGTGGGCGAAGCCACCAATGGCACCCAGTTGCTGGAACAACTGCGCCAGACCAGTGCCGATGTGTTGCTGCTGGACATTTCCATGCCCGGCACCAACGGGCTGGAAACCATTCCGCGCATCCGCGCACTGGACAATCCACCCGCCATCCTGATGCTGTCCATGCACGACGAAGTGCAGATTGCCGCCCGCGCCCTGAAGGCCGGTGCCGCCGGCTACAGCACCAAGGACAGCGACCCGGCCCTGCTGCTGACCGCCATTCGCAAGGTGGCCAGCGGCGGCCGCTACATCGACCCGCAACTGGCCGACCGCATGGTGTTCGAAGTAGGCCTGACCGACTCACGCCCGGCGCACACCCAGCTATCCGAACGGGAATACCAGGTATTCGAACGTCTGGTACACGGCACCAACGTCAACGAAATTGCCCAGCAATTGAACATCAGCGCCAAGACTGTCAGCACCCACAAGGTGCGGCTGATGCAAAAGCTGCAAGCCCATTCGGTGGCCGACATGGTGCGCTACGCCATCGAGCACAAGCTGATTTGAGCCCGCGCGTGCCAGCGGCAGACAAAACCCTGTCCCCCGGAGCGCCGTTGCGCTACCCTAGCCGGCTTTGTTCAATTACATACTGCCCTGCCGTTTCATGCGCATTCAGCAACTCCAGCAAACCCTGAGCGACCTTGGTGCTCGCCCCTGTCACATCGGCCGTATCAACCGCGCCTGGCTGCAAGGCCTGGCGCTGGATCACGGCACCCGCCACCAGCAAAGCGAGCATTATTTTCCGCTGGCGGTACGGCAGGGCCTGCCCGCCATCAGTGCGCAGCTGGAAGCGCTGGCACGCATCCACACCCGGCATGAGGCGGCGGATGCTTCGCAGCGCCTGCTGGTGGAACTGGCCGATGGCCAGATGGTGGAAAGCGTGCTGCTGCCACGTGACGGGCTGTGTGTTTCCAGCCAGGTTGGCTGTGCTGTCGGCTGCACCTTCTGCATGACGGGCAAGTCCGGCTTGCTGCGCCAGCTGGGCAGCGCGGAAATTGTCGCCCAGGTGGTGCTGGCACGGCGCATCCGCCCGGTGAAAAAAGTGGTGTTCATGGGCATGGGCGAACCGGCCCACAATCTGGACAATGTGCTGGAAGCCATCGACTTTCTGGGGCGTGAAGGCAATATCGCGCACAAGAACCTGGTGTTTTCCACGGTGGGCGACCCTCGGGTATTCGAGCGCTTGCCCGCCATGCAGGTAAAACCGGCGCTGGCGCTGTCGCTGCACACCACGCGGGAAGACTTGCGTGCCAGCCTGTTGCCACGCGCACCGCGTATCAGCCCGGCGGAACTGGTAGACCTGGGCGAACGCTATGCCCGCGAGGTGGGCTACCCCATCCAGTATCAATGGACGCTGCTCAAGGGCATCAACGACAGCCAGCAGGAGATGGACGCCGCCATCGCCCTGCTCAAGGGCAAGTATGGCGTGCTGAACCTGATTCCGTACAACAGCATGGAAAGCGACAGCTTCCAGCGTCCGGATGACGCGCATATCCGCCACATGAAGCACTATCTGCACGCCCATGGCGTGCTGACCAAGATTCGCGATTCTGCCGGACAGGACATCGACGGCGGCTGTGGCCAGTTGCGCGCCCGCGCAGCGGATGTCATCGATACCAGCCGCTTGCGCCGACGTCAGGGCCAAACCGGCTGAGAGATTTCATTGGCATGACATTTATCCTTCTTGTTAGAATGGTTATTTGCCGGACAATATCCCGTCCGGTTAAACAGAACAGCAAGAAAGAACCAGCGTGCGGCTCCGTTTCGAACAATGGCGTGATTTTCTCGATATAGATGCAGACAGCGTCAACACGCTGCGTGAGTTTTCCGGCTTGATCCGCCCGCATATGGACGTGCTGATGGATGCGGTTTACGCCTACATCCGGGCCAATGCCGCAGCCAGTGCAACCTTCAGCGACGAAGCTGCCCTGCAACGCGCCCGCGCGCACCAGCAGCATCACTGGCTGGAGCATGTGTTTGCCGGCAATTTCAATCAGGACTACCTGGAAGCCACGCTGGCCATCGGCCACACCCACCAACGACTGGGCGTGGACCTGCGCTTTTATTCCGGTGCCTACGTGGTGGTACTCAACCAGCTGGTGCAGCTACTGGACAAGCTGGTGCAGGATGCCGCCACCCGCAGCCGCTACCTGACTGCCATCAATCGCGCAATTTTCCTCGACATGGGTCTGGCTACCTATGCCTATTACGACACCCTGCTCAATGCGCTGGAAGACATGGCACAGGAAGTCACCCTCAGCCTAGCCCGCGCCGGCGAATACCGTGACAACGAAACCGGCAAGCACATCACCCGCATGAGCAAGATGTGCGAGCAGATGGCACTGGCACTGGGCAAGGACGCCACCTGGGCGCATGCACTGCGCATGGCCAGCCCGCTGCATGATGTGGGCAAGATCGGCGTGCCGGACCGCATTCTGCTCAAGCCCGGCCGACTGGACGAGGAAGAATTCCAGATCATGCGCGAACACCCGCGCATTGGCGGCACCATCATTCCGGAGCATCCGGCACTGGTGATCCGCATGGCACGGCGCATTGCCCTCACCCATCACGAAAAATGGGATGGCAGCGGCTACCCCGCCGGCCTGTGCGGCGAGGAAATTCCGCTGGAAGGCCGCATTGCCGCCATTTGCGACGTTTACGATGCACTGGTGTCCTCCCGCCCCTACAAACCGGCCTGGACTCAACAGGCTGCGCTGGACTACCTGCAACAGGAAAGCGGCTATCACTTCGACCCGCAGCTGGTAGAAACCTTCTTGCGCATCGTGCCGGAGGTCGATGCCATCCAGCGGCGCTACGCCGAGGAAACCACCTGAGCACGGCTGGCCGCGAGCCCATCCGGCCAGCCCAGTTCCTTAGTACGGCCCTCGGCTCTTGCCAGCATGGATAAAGTGAAATCCACTCAAAACCTACCATGCAAAATATCAGCAAGTCATTGTATTAAAACAACTAAACACAAAAACAAAGACCATGCACAGACGATAGCCTGTCGCCATCCACCCCATAGCATTTTCAAAATTCTGATCAGCGGCCCCCATCCCTAGACTGAGTGTCCCTACAACTCTCAGGACTTTCGTGATGAAGCCAACAACACATTGCCTGCTGCTTGGTGTCAGCCTGGGCCTGCTGCTGGGCCTGCCTGCCACAGCCAGCACACTGACCCGTGACAATGGCGCGCCGGTAGGCGACAACCAGAACTCGCAAACCGCCGGCCCCAACGGCCCGATGCTGCTGCAAGACGTGCAACTGGTGCAGAAGCTGCAACGTTTCGACCGCGAACGCATTCCGGAGCGCGTGGTGCATGCACGTGGCGCGGCCGCCTATGGGGTGTTTGAAGCCAGCGCCGACATCAGTGCCCTGTCACGTGCCAAGGTGTTTGCCAAGGGCAGCAAGACCCCGGTATTTGTCCGCTTCTCCACCGTGATTCACGGCCTGCACTCACCGGAAACCCTGCGCGACCCGCGCGGCTTTGCCACCAAGTTTTATACCAGCGAAGGAAACTGGGATCTGGTGGGGAATAACCTGCCGGTGTTCTTCATCCGTGATGCGATGAAGTTTCCCGACATGGTGCACTCGCTGAAACCGGCTCCAGATACGAATCTGCAAGACCCGAACCGCTTTTTCGACTTCTTCTCGCATCAGCCGGAAGCCACCCACATGCTGACCCGGCTGTACTCGGACTACGGCATCCCCAAGGGCTACCAGTTCATGGATGGCAATAGCGTGCACGCCTGGAAGCTGGTGAACAATGCAGGCAAATACGTCTACGTCAAATTCCACTGGGCCAGCCGTCAGGGCCAGCACAACCTCACCATGCAGGAAGCTGCTGCCATCCAGGCACATGACTTCAACCATGCCAGCCGCAGCCTGCTGGAGGCGATCAAGCGCAAGCAATACCCGCAGTGGGACTTGTTCATCCAGGTCATGCAGTCGGAGGACATGGCAAAACTGGACTTCAACCCGCTGGATGCCACCAAGATCTGGCCGGGCATTCCGGAACAGAAAATCGGCACCATGACGCTGAATCGCCTGCCGGAGAACGTGTTCCAGGAAACCGAGCAAAGTGCCTTTGCCCCGTCCAACCTGGTGCCCGGCATCGAGCCGTCAGAAGACCGCCTGCTGCAAGGCCGCATCTTTGCCTATGCCGACACCCAGTTGCACCGGGTGGGGACCAATGGCCTGCAACTGCCGGTCAACCGTCCGCAAGTGAAGGTGGACAACAACAATCAGGACGGCGCCATGAACGAGGTTCAGCGCAGTGGTAATGTCAATTACGAACCCAGCCGTTTCAGCCCGCTGAAGCAGGATCCGGCGGCACGCAGCAGCCAGTTGCCGCTTGGTGGCAGCACCCAGCAGGCGGGTATTGGCAAAACGCAGAACTTCCGCCAGGCCGGTGAGTTCTATCGCAGCCTGAGCAGTCAGGACCAGGCCAGGCTGATTGCCAACCTGGCCGCCGACCTGGGCCAGGTACGTAACGAGACCATCCGTAACACCATGCTGTCCTATTTCTACAAGGCCGACAGCGGCTATGGCCAGGCCATCAGCAAGGCGCTGAATGCCAATGTGGCCGAAGTAGCCAGACTGGCCAAAGCCTTGCAGGACTGACCGTCCCGCAGCAGGCAGGCCCGCTGCAGATGCCCGCCACGCCGCATGCAAGCGACTGGCGGGCTGGGCATGACATCGCTATAGTCGCAGCATGATCCTGCTGCGTACCCCGCTGCTGGAGCTGGCCCGCATCACTGCCAGCGCCAGCGGCTTTCCCCGCCACACCCATGACGAATACGTCATCAGTGCCAATCTCGGAGGGCATGAACAGGTATGGCTGGAAGGCGAAAGCTTTGTCGTCAGCCCGGACATGCTCACCATCTACCCGCCGCAAGCGGTGCAATCCAGCCACAGCCTGAGCGATGCAGGCTGGGACTGCCTGTCGCTGTATGTCGACCCGGCAGCCTTCGGCCAGTTGTTCGACTGCCCGCCGCCCGATTTGCCCAGCCATCTGCAACAGCCTGTGTTTGCCAGGCAGCTCAAGCATATTGCCCGGCTGGAAGCCAGCTTGCGCGAGGAGGCCATCGTGCAGTTGCTGCAAACCCTGCTGGATGGTCGCGCCGCCGCGCCCCATCGGCCGGACAGCAGCGGCAGCCAGCTGGTACAGCATGTACGCCAGCGCTTGCTGGATGACCTGTCGGTGGGGACGCACCTGCAACAGCTGGCGGCTGCAGCCGGAGTGACATCAGCTCATCTGGTACGCCGCTTCCAGCAGGCCACCGGCTTGCCACCGCTGGCCTGGCAGATGCAACAGCGCATGGCACTGGCGCGACGCCTGCTGCGTGCCGGAAGGCCCATCATCGACGTGGCGCTGGCCACCGGCTTTGCCGATCAGGCGCATTTCAGCAAGGCGTTCAGCCGTTTTTGCGGCATGTCGCCCGGCCGCTACCGCCAGATCAATTTTTGACAAGACGCCACGCAAACGGCCCCGTATCATCGGGGCTGTTTTTTTATTTCGTACGGATTTGTCGTCATGCTGGCCATTGCCACCAAGGGTTTTTTGCTTTCCATCTCGCTGTGCCTGGACATTGGCATCGTCAATGCCGCGCTGATCAACACCGGCCTGCGCAAGGGGCTGCGCCCGGCCTTGCTGATGGGGCTGGGCTCCTGTTTTGGTGACTTGTTCTATGCCCTGCTGTCCTTGCTGGGCATGTCGCTGCTGTTCAGCTTCACCCCGGTGCGCTGGGTGATGTGGCTGGGTGGCGGCGCAGTATTGCTGTGGCTGGCCTGGAAAATGACCCGTGCAGCCTGGCGGGAATTCCACCAGCCTAGCAGCCATGCTGCAAGCCCGGCCGAAGACGGCACACCGCGCAGCAGCCAGGCCGAATTCTGGCGCGGGCTGCTGATGGCGCTGGCCTCACCCTCCTCCTTGCTGTGGTTTGCCGCCGTTGGCGGCAGCATCATCGCCCAGTCCACCGACGGCAGCTCGCTGTCGGCCAGCATCTTCCTCAGCGGCTTTTTCCTGGGCGGTGTGGTGTGGTCGTCTTTCCTGGCCTGGCTGGCCAGTCACGGCCAGAAGCTGGTCGGCCACCGCTTGCTGCTGTACTGCAATGCCGCTTCTGCCGCGCTGTTTGCCTATCTGGCGCTTGGTGTCATCGTCAACGGCTATCAGACATTGCTATAACAAAGCCATTGTCACCATCGAAAGCCCCTGCCATGTTGCGACTGCTACGCCTGCTGCTCCTCCCCCTGCTACTGCTGAGCGCCTCTGCGCTGGCAGTCGGCTCAGGCTCGCTTGTGGGTGTGGTGCTGATGCACGGCAAGGGCGGCAGCCCGGAAAAACATGTCACCGGACTGGCCAGTGCGCTGCGGCAACAAGGCGTGCTGGTGGCGAGTCTGGAAATGCCGTGGTCGGGCCGACGTGAATACGATGCCGATGTCGCCAGCGCGGTGGCGCAGGTGAATGCTGCACTGGAAACGCTGCGCCAACAGGGTGCGCGCAAGCTGGTGGTGGCCGGTCACAGTCAGGGCGGGCTGTTTGCGCTGTATCTGACCGGGCGTTTGCCTGTGGATGGCGTGATTGCCATTGCACCGGGCGGCAATGTGGGTGCGGGCTTGCTGCACGACCGGCTGGCTGACACGGTGGCCAGCGCCCGCGCACTGCTGGCAGCAGGCCACGGTGAGGAAAAAACCCGGCTGGCCGACTTTGAGGGCAGCAAGGGGCTGTACCCGGTCATGACCACCCCCCGCATTTATCTGGACTGGTTCGACCCAGACGGTGCCATGAACCAGAGCAAGGCCGTACAGCAAGTACAGGCCGGCGTACCGGTGCTGTATATCTCGCCGGACGGCGACTACCCGGCCTTGCAGCGTGTGCGCCAGAGCATGTTCAATGCCCTGCCGGCCAACCCGGCCAGCCAGTTGCTGATTCCGCCGGGCAGCCATCTGGAGGCACCAACAGCGGCCATACCCGGCATTGTCGACTGGCTGGACCGTATCGCAAAGGATTGAAACTCAGCCCCCCACTACCGACAGTGCCGACAGGCCGACGCCACCGGCACGCGCCACGCGGATCTGCACCGCAATCCTCTCCTTCATGCCTTCCACGTGGCTGATCACGCCTATCATCTTGCCGCTGGCATTCAGGCTGTCCAGTGCATCCAGCGCAATTTCCAGCGTTTCGGCATCCAGCGTGCCAAAGCCTTCGTCAAGAAACAGCGAGTCGATGGAGGTTTTGTGGCTGACCAGGTCGGACAGTGCCAGCGCCAGTGCCAGGCTGACCAGAAAACTCTCGCCGCCTGACAAGGTGCGGGTGTCGCGGCTGACATCGGCCTGCCAGCTGTCAACGATTTCCAGTTCCAGTTCACCCTCGGCCTTGCGCCGCAGCTGATAGCGCCCATGCAGGCGAGATAGCTGGCGATTGGCCAGATACACCAGGTGGTCCAGCGTCAGGCCCTGGGCAAAGCGGCGGAACTTGTCACCCTTGGCCGAGCCGATCAGCCCGTCCAGCCGCTGCCACAACTCGCTGTCCTGCTGCTGCCGGTCGATTTGTGCCAGCAAGTGCTGCAGACCGGCCCGGCGGGCTGCGTCTCCATCCAGCAAGGCCTGCCAGGCCCCGGTTTGTCCGCTCAGTTGTTGACGCGCGGCATCCAGCGCCGCCAGTTGTGCTTCCAGCTCAGCCGCCGACAGCGGGCTGAGCGGCGCTGCCGCCAATGCCTGCCGCTGCGACTGCGCCGCTTGCAGCAAGGCCTCGGCCTGCTGCACCGCCTTGTCCAGTTGCTGTTGCAGGGTTTGCAGCGCGGTGCGTTGTTCTGTGCTCAGGCAGGCCGCGACAAAATCCGCCTCGCTGGCAAAGCGGCTATGTTGCAAAGCCTGCTGCCACTGGCTGGCATCCTGTTGCAGCTGAAGCTGCTGTTCGGCCATATCCTGCTGCAACTGCCGGCACTGCCCCTGGCGCTGCGCCAGTGAGGCGGCCAGTGCAGTACGCTGTTGCAGGCAGTGTTCCAGCGCCGCTGCCGGGTCGGCCTGCGGCGCTGGCGGTGTCATGGCCGGCAATGCCAGTTGCTGCCACCACTGTTGCCAGTGCTGCTGCTGGGCCAGGGCCTGGCTGTGCTGTTCCTCCAGCCTGGCCAGTTGCTGCTCCAGCTGCTGCATATCGCTCTGCTGCTGTTGCCAGTGCTGCCATTGCTGCTGGCGTGCTTGCAACCAGGCGTCGACATCCTCCGGCATGGCATGGCCCGCCTCGGCCAGGGCTTGTTGCAACTGCTGCTGCAAGGCAGCGCACTGCCCGTTCAGCCCCTCCAGCGCGGCTTCGGCTTGCAGGCATTGCTGCTGCAAGCTGTGCGCCGCCTGTTGCTGCAATGCCAGTTCTGCCTGGGCCGCCTGCTGCTGTTGCTGGCACAGCTGCTTGTGTTGCACCGCCAGCTGCCAACGCTGGGCGGCGGCTTCAGCTTGCTGCATGGCTTGTTCGGCCTGTTGCAGCTGCTGCATCGCCTGTGCCACACCGGCGTGCAGACGGGCTGGCTGTTGCCAGTCATCCGCAAGCAAGGCCAGCGGAGCTGCCAGCGCCTGCCACTGTTGCAAAGCCTGCTGCTGCCGTTCCTGCTGCGCTTGCCATTGCTGCTGCAAGCTGGCCAGCTGTTGCTGCGCGGTGCCCAGTCGCAAACTGGCCTGATGTCCTTCTGCCTGTACCGTTTCCAGACGGGTCTGGA
>NZ_JAELUD010000091.1:0-14455 GCF_016429185.1 Aquitalea sp. ASV11 | reverse complement strand
CATGCGCCATACCGGCTCCGTTTGGACGCTGGCCGGGTAAAGTGCATGCTCCACCTTGCGTACCAGATAGCCATAGCCCACCAGTGGATGCCAGCGCCGTGGCTCACCCAGCAGGCGGTCCAGCACCACGGCCAAAAACAGAAAAACAGCTGAAATCACATCACTCGCCTATATAATCGCCGGCTTCAGGACAGCTGCATGGCTGGCTGTCCATGGTCGAAAAAAAGCGTCATTTTAGGGGGCTTCCCGAAAAAAAGCGCGCCGGAGAACAGCATGTCTGCCAAAACCATCATGATTCAGGGCACCACTTCGGATGCCGGCAAGAGCACTTTTGCCACCGGCCTGTGCCGTTTGCTGGTGCGGCGCGGCCTGCGCGTGGCCCCGTTCAAGCCGCAGAACATGGCGCTCAACAGTGCGGTGACGGTGGATGGCGGCGAGATTGGCCGCTCGCAAGCGGTGCAGGCGCTGGCCTGCGGCGTGGAGCCGCATACCGACATGAACCCGGTGCTGCTCAAGCCCAATAGCAATACCGGCTCCCAGCTCATCATCCAGGGGCGGGCGGTGGGCAATATGGACGCCGTGTCCTACCACGCTTACAAGCCGGTGGCGATGCAGGCGGTGTTGCAGTCGCACGCCCGGCTGGCCATGCAATACCAGTGCATTGTGGTGGAGGGGGCGGGCAGCCCGGCGGAAATCAATCTGCGCGAGGGGGATATCGCCAATATGGGCTTTGCCGAGGCAGTGGACTGCCCGGTGGTGCTGGTGGCGGACATCGAGCGGGGCGGCGTGTTCGCCCATCTGGTGGGCACGCTGGAATTGCTGTCCGACAGCGAACGCGCGCGGGTGGTGGGGCTGGTGATCAACCGCTTCCGTGGCGACCCGGCGCTGTTGCAATCCGGCGTGGAGTGGGTGGAGCAGCGCACCGGCAAGCCGGTGCTGGGCGTGCTGCCGTATCTGAGTGGCCTGCATATCGAGGCGGAAGACAGCCTGGCGCTCAATCGTCCGCAAGGCGAACACGCGCCGCAGCAAACGCTGCGCGTGGTAGTGCCGGTGCTGCCGCGCATCAGTAATCACACCGATTTCGACCCGCTGCGCCTGCATCCGCAAGTGGAGCTGCTGCTGGTGAAGCCCGGACAGCCCTTGCCACCGGCTGATTTGATCATCCTGCCTGGCAGCAAGAGTGTGCGGGCTGATCTGGCCAGCTTGCGCGCTGCCGGCTGGGAGGCTGCCATCGCCCGCCACCTGCGCTATGGCGGCAAGCTGATCGGCATTTGTGGCGGTTTGCAAATGCTGGGCCAGCAGCTGCACGACCCGCTGGGGCTGGAAGGCGAGGCGGGCAGCAGTGACGGGCTGGGCTGGCTGGAGATGGAAACCACGCTGGCCACGCACAAGCAACTGACGCGGGTGAACGGCCACTTGACGCTGGGTGCGGCAGCGGTGAGCGGTTATGAAATCCACATGGGGGTGAGCACTGGCGCGGCACTGGCGCAGCCTGCGGTGCGGCTGGAGGATGGCCGCTGCGACGGAGCCATCAGCGCCGATGGCCAGATTCTGGCCACCTATCTGCACGGGGTGTTCGATCAACCGGCAAGCCTGGCCGCCCTGTTGCAATGGGCCGGGCTGGCTGCACCGCAGCCGCTGGACTACCCGGCCATTCGCGAGGCGCACATCGAACGGCTGGCCGACATGCTGGAGCAGCATCTTGACCTGACACCGCTGGCACCCTGGCTGCCCTGATCAGCCAGCCCTGATCAACTGTTCCTGATCAACTGGTCGTTGCGTCCTGCGGCGGCAGGTACGGGTGGATTTCCACCAGCAGGGCCTGATGGCAATCCAGCAACTGGGGCAGCAATTGCTCCAGTTCGGCTGCGGATTGCTGCTGGGCGGCGGATTCAATGCGGTAACACAAGGCCGCAAACGGTGCCGCACCAATGGACAGCGCCGCCCCGCGCAGCGCATGGGAGAACATGGCGATATCGGTCATGCGTTGCTGGCTGACAGCCTGCTGCAGTTTTTCCAGCCGCAACTGGGCATCGCGCACAAAGGTTTGCAGCAGGGTGAGCAGGAATTCCTGATCACCATCACAGTTTTCCAGGGTTTTCTGGTAGTCCAGCTGGCAGCTGGCGCTGGCCTCGGTCTGAGGGGCTGCATGCTGGGGCAGGGTGCCCTCGCCACTCAGTACCCGTTCTATTTCCTCGAACAGACGCTGGGCATCCACCGGCTTGCTGACATAGCCATCCATGCCGGCAGCCAGGCAGCGCTCCCGGTCACCGGTCATGGCATTGGCGGTCATGGCAATCACCGGCAGACGTGGCAGTTGCTGTGCGGCTTCGCGCTGGCGTAGCGCGCGGGTGGCTTCCAGGCCGTCCATCACCGGCATCTGCATGTCCATCAACACCAGGTCGAAGCTGTGTGCTTGCAGCTGTTCCAGCGCCTCGGCACCGTGGCCTGCCACGCTGGCGGTACAGCCGCGGCGGCTGAGAATGGCCAGTGCCAGTTTCTGGTTGACTTCGTTGTCCTCCACCAGCAGCACATGCAGCTGCTGTTTGACTTCCTGCACGCTGTAGCGGGTGACCAGCTGGGCGCTGTTGTCGGCTGGTTCGCCGCGCAGCTGGCAGATGGTGGTCAGCAGTTCTTCCTGCGGCACCGGCTTGGTCAGATAACCGCCAATGCCCAGTTCCTGGCAGCGGCGGCCATCGCCACGCTCGCCGGAAGAAGTGAGCATGATGATGTCGGCCTGGCAGCCTTGTTGTTGCAGCTGGCGTGCCACATCGAAGCCGGACATGCCCGGCATGTGGCCATCCAGCAGGATAAGGTCGAAGGGCTGTTGCTGCAGGATGGCAAGGGCGGCAAAGCCGTCTTCGGCCAGCGTGGCCTGCATGTCCCAGTTTTTTAGCAGGGCCGCCAGCCAGCTGCGGTTGGTGGGGTTGTCATCGCATACCAGCACGCGCAAGCCGGCCAGTTGTGCCGGGGTGCTGGCCGGGGCTTGCTCGGCTGCCAGCTCCAGCGGAATGGTGAAAACAAATTCCGAGCCTTGCTCCGGTACGCTGGATACATGGATTTCACCACCCAGCAGCCCCACCAGTTTCTGGGTGATGGACAGGCCCAGCCCGGTGCCGCCATAGCGGCGGGTGGTGCTGTTGTCGGCCTGGGCAAAGGCGTCAAAGATGACACGCTGCTTTTCCGGGGCAATGCCAATACCGGTATCGCGTACCGAGAAGGTCATCAGGTAGCGGCTGGCTGTTTGTTGCTGGCCGGTGACGCTGAGCACGATTTCACCTTGCTTGGTGAACTTCACCGCATTGCCCAGCAGATTGTTCAGCACCTGGCGCAGGCGGGACGGGTCGCTGATGACGCGGTCCGGCAGTTCCGGGGAAATCTGGCAGATGACTTCCAGGTCGCGCTCTTCCGCTTTCAGGGCAAAGGGGTAGCTGGTCTGGCTGATCAGGCTGCGCAGCGAGAAGGGCAGCGATTCGAGCACCATCTTGCCGGCATCGATCTTGGAGAAGTCCAGAATGTCGTTGATGATGGTGAGCAGCGCATCGGCCGATGACTTCACTACTTCCAGATATTCGCGCTGTTCGGCATTCAGTTCGGTATCCAGCGTCAGCTCGGTCATACCGATGATGCCGTTCATCGGGGTGCGGATTTCATGGCTCATATTGGCCAGGAAGGCCCCCTTGGCCACATTGGCCGCTTCCGCCAGTTCCAGTGCGCGGTCCAGCCTGCGGCTCAGTGCCTCGGCCTGTTCGCGGCGGTGTTCGCTGTGCCGCAGGTTGCGCCAGGCCAGCACGGCAATCAGCACTGCCACCAGCATCAGCAAGGCTGCGGTTATGGCAACCGTGGTGTTGATGTCCTGCAGGCTCTGGTTGCTGAGATTGGCCGCATCGGTCAGGCGGGTGTTGGCACCCACCGTCAGCTCGCGCACGTTGTCGGCCACATTCTCCAGCCGCTGCAGCAAGGCGATGGCTTGGGGGCGATCGAAATAACCATCGCCGGCATTGAGCTGTTTGTCGGTCTGGGCGATCAGCCTGGCCAGCGCACCGACTTGCTGCTGATACCAGCTGCTGTTGGGAAACAGCGCGGCGAAACGGTATTCGCGCAGCAGGTTGATGCGGGACACCAGGATGTTGTAGCGCAGTTGCAGTTCGTCCAGGTCGGCGGTCTTGCCGGTGGCCTCGGCCACCTTGGCAGCGCCCAGCGTGCGGTAGTAGTCGATGCCCAGCTGGGAATACACCCACACCACATTGTCCTGGCCCTGTTCGGCAAAACGCTTCATTTCCGACTGCTGGCGCTGATAAAGCATGCCCACTACCAGCAGGGCAGCCACCAGCAGGATGCCCAGCAGCCAGACCTGATTGCGAACCGGCGTCTTGCGCGAAAACAAAGTCACAGGAGATGTCCGATACGGGGTTTATTCAACGCGGATGCGGTTAACCTGCCACACGCAGCGGGAATAGATTTCCTTGGTGCGCAGTTCCGGCTTCTTGTCGAAGGGGTACATCACGAACAGCGGGCCCTTGTCGCGTACGGTCAGCACCTTGCCGTTGACCTTGCGAGCCAGGATCACGTCGTATTTTTCCAGATCAGCCAGCGGAATTTCAGCAGCGTAATCATTCAGCGCCACCACATACAGCTTGCTGCCCTTGCTGCCGGCTGCCTTGAGCACATCGCGGAACAGCGGCCCTTCAAAAGTCTGCTCTTCTTTATACCACGGTGTGGGCACTGTCATTTTTACCTGCGGCAGCTTGTCCAGCATGGCTGCGTCAAATTGCGCATCCGCACCGCTGTTCTTTTCCGAGATCAGGCCGGTAATGGTGACGATGGGGTGGCCTGTCGTCTTGTCCAGTGCCAGGGCGTGGGTGGATTGCAGCGCCAGCAGGGAAGCCAGCATCAGTGCGTAGCGGATCTTTGCCATGGGCATCTTCCTTGGAGTTTAAACAGCTTTAATGACAAATCACGGAAAAAGGCTGCGTTGATGTCAGGCATTCTACAAGCTGCCAATGAAAAAGCCATCTTTGATGCCAGGGACATCGCATGTCGGGACCGCAGCCCGGCAAAGCACCTTTTCCTTCAATTGCTTAGCGCAGGCCTGGTTTGCTGCGGCCTTTCTTGCGTCAGGCTGTCGGACAGGATTTTGCATAAGAAAAAACAATTCAGATTAAAAAATAAACATATTTTCGGTATTTACCGGCCTTCCCTAGACTGCAGTGGTCAGCCAGCGCAGCCATGTGGTGCCACAGGCTGCCTGACCTGCCGCAACACGTGGCCATGTACAGCGCCCGCTGCGGCACTGCCTGAACAGGCAGGCCCCCACGCCACCCTCGTTTGCGGTGTTCGGGGGCATTTCACAGGGAAGGGAAGTGACGATGGTGATGGAAAAAACCGATACGCTGGTGATTGGCGCAGGCCAGGCCGGCATCGCCCTGAGCGAACACCTGAGCAAGCTGGATGTACCGCATCTGGTACTGGAGCGCCAACGCATTGCCGAGCGCTGGCGCTCGGAGCGCTGGGATTCGCTGGTGTGCAACGGCCCGGCCTGGCACGACCGCTTTCCCGGCCTGGATTTTGATGATGTCGCGCCGGATGCCTTTGCCGGCAAGGAGCGGGTGGCGGACTATCTGGAAGCCTACGCCCGCAAATTCCACGCCCCCATCCGCACCGGCGTGGAAGTGCTCAAGGTGGTGCGCAATGACGGACGCCCGGGCTTTACCGTGGAAACCTCGGCCGGGGTGATAGAAGCCAATCGCGTGGTGGCTGCCACCGGCCCCTTCCAGCAGCCGCTTGTTCCGCAACTCATCCCGGCTGACAGCCCGGTGACGCAACTGCACTCGGCAGCATACCGCAACCCGCAGCAACTGCCGCCCGGCGCGGTGCTGGTGGTGGGTTCGGGCTCGTCCGGTGTGCAGATTGCCGACGAGCTGCAGCGCGCAGGCCGCCAGGTGTATCTGTCGGTCGGCCCGCACGACAGGCCGCCGCGTCGTTACCGTGAACGGGACTTCTGCTGGTGGCTGGGGGTGCTGGGGGAGTGGGACGCCCAGAAAGTGAAGCCGGGGCGTGAGCACGTCACCATTGCGGTGAGTGGCGCACGTGGCGGACATACCGTGGATTTTCGCCGGCTGGCCGAACAGGGCATCACCTTGCTGGGCATGACCTGCTCTTGCGAAAACGGCGTAATGCAGTTTCAGCCGGACCTGGCGGAAAACATTGCCCGTGGCGATGAAAACTACCTGGGGCTGCTGGACGCTGCCGATGCCTATATTGCGCAGAACGGGCTGGACCTGCCGCCAGAGCCGCAAGCGCGGCAACTGCCGCCGGATCCGGCCTGCATGCGGGAACCCATCCTGTCGCTGGACCTGGCTGCCAGCGGAGTTGGCACCGTGATCTGGGCCACCGGTTTTGCCGTGGATTACCGCTGGCTGCAAGTGAATGCCTTTGACGAAAAGGGCAAGCCCAGCCATCAGCGTGGCATTTCCAGCGAGCCGGGCGTGTACTTCCTGGGTCTGCCCTGGCTGTCGCGGCGTGGCTCCAGCTTTATCTGGGGGGTATGGCATGACGCCAAGTTCATTGCCGACCACATTGCCACCCAGCGCAAATACCAGGCCTATCACGCCAGTACTCCCGCCACCGCAGCGCCGGTGCGTGAAAAGGTTTGAATTACAGGCAGGCGACTTCCATAACGGCGGCGGCATGACCGCCACCCCACACACAGCAATGAGGTGAAACATGGTTCACAAACGCATTCGTCCGTTCAACACCCGCGATACCTACCCGGAACAAAAGCTGGACAACGACCTGTGCCAGGCCGTGGTGGCGGGCAATATGGTGTTCCTGCGCGGCCAGATCGGTCAGGACCTGGATACCCGCGAGTCGGTCGGCATCGGCGATGTCACCGCCCAGGCGGAGAAGGCCATGGCCAATGTGAAGATGCTGCTGGAGGAATCCGGCAGCCATCTGGACCACGTATGCAAGATCGTCATCTACCTGGTGGATGCCCGCTATCGCGAGGCGGTGTACCAGGTAGTGGGGCGCTGGCTCAAGGGGGTGTACCCGGTGTCCACCGGGCTGGTGATTTCCGCCTTGGCACGGCCTGAATGGCTGGTGGAAATCGACATCACCGCAGTAATTCCGGAAGGCTACCAGCCATGACCTTTTCCATCGCCGCACGTTGTCCGCAAACCGGCATGCTGGGGGTGGCGGCGGCTTCATCCAGCATCGCCGTGGCCAGCCGCTGCTGCCATGTGGCAGCCGGGGTGGGCGCGGTGATGAGCCAGAATGTCACCAACCCGGCGCTGGGGCCCAAGGCGCTGGCCTTGATGGCAGCAGGGGAGCGTGGCCATAGCCTGTGCCAGGCGCTGGCACTGGCGGATGGCAATCTGGCCTGGCGTCAGCTGCTGCTGGTGCCGGCGCAAGGGGAAATTGCCACCTTCAGCGGTCAGCATGCGTTGGGGGTGTTTGCCACGGCGCAGGGCGAACACTGCGCTGCCGGTGGCAATATCCTGGCCGATGCCAGCTTGCCCGCGCGTATGGTGGAGGCTTTCGAGCAAAGTCGCGGCCATCTGGCCGACCGCCTGCTGGCTGCCATGCAGGCAGCCGTAGACGCCGGGGGAGAGGTCGGGCCCATTCATGCTGCCGGGCTCAAGCTGGTGTGGACGCAAAGCTGGCCGGTGGTCGACCTGCGGGTGGACTGGAGTGATGGTGAACCGGTGGCGGAGCTGCAGCAGCTGTGGCAGCGTTATCAGCCGCAAATGCAGGACTACATCACCCGCGCCGATGCACCGGATCAGGCCCCCGGCTACGGCGTGCCGGGGGTGTAGCACATGCTGCAGAAGACAGTGCCGCCCTGCTTGCAGCAGAGGCGGCATGTGGTCTTATTTCACTGATACATCAATGCCATCGCCCAGATATTTGGCGGCCAGCGCCTTCACCTTGCCGCTGGCTTGCAGGCGGGCAATGGCGGCGTCCAGTTTCTTGCGCAGTTCCACATCGTCCTTGCGCAGGCCAAAGGCAATGCCGCTGCCCAGAATCTTGTCGTCATGCACGGCGCCGACAAACTGGAAGTCCTTGCCATCCGGGCGGGTGAGGAAGCCTTTCTGGCCCGCCGGGGCCATCACCAGCGTGGCATCCAGCCGGCCGGTCGCCATATCGGCGTAAACCTGGTTCTGGTCCTGATAGGACACCACGCGCACTCCGGCAGACTCCCAGTGGCTGCGGGCATAGGTTTCCTGGATCGACCCTTGCAACACGCCCATGCTCTTGCCTTGCAGCTTGTCGGCTGCGGTGGTGATGCCACTGCCTTTGCGGGCGATCACCATGCTGGGCACCCGGTAGATGATGCTGGTGAAGGCAATGCTCTTGCGACGCTGCTCGGTGGCATTCATGGCGGAGTTGATGGCGTCGAATTTCTTGCCTTGCAGTGCCGGAATCAGCCCGTCAAAGGCATTTTCCACCCAGCTGCATTTGAGATGGGCTTCGGCGCAGACAGCCTTGCCCAGTTCCACATCCAGCCCTTGCAGCTCGCCGCTGGCGGATTTGTATTCAAACGGCGGGTATTGCGCCTCGATACCGTAACGCAGGGTGGATTCCGCCATGGCCGGCAGGGCAAAGCTGCCGGCTGTCAGGATGGCCGTCATCATCAGGGTGTGCTGTTTCATCTGTTTTCCTTTGATTGTTGGTGGCATGCAGTCTGTCACTCAGCCCTGTACCGGGCTGTTGGTATTGCTGGTTGATATGTTCACAAACGGCGGTGTTGCAGGGCGGGCAGGCGTGCTCGCCACGCGGTTTGTCCGGACAGGTCAAGCCGGGCCAGCGCCATGCCTTCGCCTTCTTCATGGCAGGCCAGCACCTGTCCCCATGGGTCGACAATCATGCTGTGGCCATAGGTTTCCTTGCCGCCGGGGTGGCGGCCGTACTGGGCCGGGGCAATGACGAAGGCCAGGTTTTCCACTGCCCGTGTGCGCAGCAGCAAGTCCCAGTGCGCCTGGCCGGTGGTCCGGGTGAAGGCGGCGGGGGCGCTGATCAGGCCCGGTGCCGGTGGCTGGCGATACAGTTCGGGAAAGCGCAGGTCGTAGCACACTGACAGGCGCAGGCTGCCCCATGGCGTGTCGGCGCTGATGGGCTGGTCCCCGGCCTGCATGGTGTCTGCCTCGGCATAGTATTCGTCGCCATGCCGGAAGCCGAACAGATGCATCTTGTCATAGCGCGCCGTGCATTGGCCGTCGGGGGAGAACAGCAGGCTGCTGTTGTGAAAATGTGCGGCATCGCCACTTTGCAGTGGCAGGGTGCCGGCCAGCAGCCAGATGCCATGTTGGCGGGCCAGGCTGGCCATCTGCGCTTGCAGCGGGCCATTGCCAAACGCCTCGGCCAGCGGCAGTCGTGCCTGCTCGTCGGCCGGCATCAGGTAGAAATATTCGGGCAGCGCCACGAAGCGGGCAGCAGCCTGTGCCGCCTCTCCGACCAATTGTGCTGCCCGGGCCAGATTGTGTTGCAAATCGTCACCCGAGCACATCTGGATGGCGGCGGCCAACAGGGTGTCTGCCATCATGCGGCTCCGATTTCGCACAGCCGGGCGGCACCGGCCAGCAAGGTAGCATCATCCTTGGCAAAGGACAGGCGTATCACGCGCTGGTCGGTGCCGTCGCGGTAGAAGGCCGATACCGGAATGGTGGCCACACCGTGGCGGGTGATCAGCCGTTTGACGAATTCGCTGTCGCTTTCATCCGACAGGTGGGCAAAGCTGGCCAGCATGAAAAAGCTGCCCTGACTGGGGAGCAGTTGCAAGGGGCTGTCGGCCAGCGCGGCGCACAGCAAATCACGCTTGCGCTGG
Organism: Aquitalea sp. ASV11; assembly: GCF_016429185.1. Taxonomy (NCBI): domain Bacteria; kingdom Pseudomonadati; phylum Pseudomonadota; class Betaproteobacteria; order Neisseriales; family Chromobacteriaceae; genus Aquitalea; species Aquitalea sp. ASV11. The sequence continues at coordinate 4,629 of NZ_JAELUD010000091.1, read as the reverse complement.
TAAAAGGCGGACAGGCCCAGGTAGTGTTCCGGCTCGCCCAGGATGCGCGCCAGCGCGTATTGCATCGGGGTGTCGGCGGCAAACATGGCGAACTGGTGCACCTTGCGGATTTCCTCCATCAGGGCCTGTGGTGCCAGGCAGCAGCCCACCCGCCAGCCGGTGACGTGGTAAGTCTTGCCAAAGGAAGTCACCACCACCGAGCGCGCAGCCAGCGCCGGGTAACGGCTCATGCTGTGGTGCTGTGCGCCGTCAAACACCACGTGCTCGTACACCTCATCCGACAGGATCACGATATCGCTGCCCTCGGTCAGCGCTTGCAGCCGTGCAGCATCAGCGGCTGACAGCGTGGTGCCGGTGGGGTTGTGCGGGGTGTTCAGGATCAGCATGCGGGTGCGCGGGCTGATGCGTGCGGCAACTTCGTCCCAGGGAATGGCGAAACGGGGCGCGGCCAGCTTGATCACCACCGGTGTGGCGCCTTGCAGTTCAATCATCGGGATATAGCTGTCAAAGGCCGGTTCAAACACGATGACCTCGTCCCCGGCATGTACCAGCGCATTGACTGCGCAGAACAAGGCTTCGCTGGCGCTGGCCATGATGGTGACTTCGTGCTCGCTGTCATAACGACAGCCGTACAGGGCTTCGGTCTTGGCGCTGATGGCCTCGCGCAAGGTGGGCAGGCCGGTCATCGGCGCGTACTGGTTGTGCCCGGCCTGCATGGCTTCGCTGGCGTAGCGCAGCAATGCTTCACTACAGGGGAAATTGGGTGCGCCCTGTGACAGGTTGATGGCCTGGTGCTGTGCGGCAAGCTGGCCGATCACGCTGAAAATGGTGGTGCCGACATGCGGCAGGCGCGAGCGGGCTGTAACGGGTGAATGCAGCATGGTGTTGGACCGGTGATGGTGGGGTGACGCTATTCAACGGCTTTGTCAGCCATGACACAAACGATTAATCGGCATGTTATAAATGAGAAAAACTCAGTCATGGAATGCCGGACATGCCCAGAAAAACCTTGCCCTTGTATGCCTTGTCGGTATTCGAGGTGGCAGCGCGCCACCAAAGCTTCACCCATGCGGCCAATGAGTTGTTCATTACCCAGGGCGCGGTCAGCAAGCAGATTGCCCAACTGGAAGACAGCCTGGGTTATCCGCTGTTTCACCGCTATGCACGCAGCTTGCGCCTGACGGCACAGGGCAGTTTGCTGCTGGGCTATGTGCAGCGTGGTTTCAAGGTGATTTCCCAGGGGGTGGATGCAGCCGCCAGCCTTGCCGCACCCTTGTGCATCAAGGCGCCCAGCTGTGTGGTGCGCTGGCTGCTGCCGGTGCTGCAGCAGTTTTCGCGCGATGCACCGGAATGGCCGGTGCAACTGGCTGGCGTGCACGAGCATGCGGTCAGCTTTGCCCGCGAGGATGTTGATCTGGCCATTGTCTACAAGCCGCAAAAAGCCATTGCGGGGAATGAGACACTGCTGCTGGTCGAGCAGCTTACCCCGGTGATTGCCCCGCAATTGCTGGCCAAAACCGGCCAGCCGCTGCAGCAGGTGGCCGACTTGCAGCACTATCCCTTGCTTCACCCCTCGCATGACCGGCGCGACTGGCGGCAGTGGCTGGCCAGCCGTGGCGCGTCAACGGTTGAGTACCGTGGCGGTACCGTGTTCGATACGCTGGATCAGGCCATGAATGCAGCCTTGCAAGGCTACGGCGTGACGCTGGGTGATGTGAGCCTGCTGCGGCAGGAACTGGCGGACGGGCAATTGCTGGCACCGTATTCGCCTGCATGGAGCAGTGGCTATGCCTATGCGCTGGCGCTGCGGCCAGATGAGAAACGCCCCGGAGTGCTGGCGCTGCACGCTTTCCTGCTGGATCAGATGAGGGCAGCACCCAGATCAGACAGCATGGCAGATGAGCACGCCCAGTAAAAAACAGCCCTACGAATTGCTGTCTCCCTTAACAAGATGTATTTACGTTGTTCTTAAAGGGGCTGCTCAATGCCGGGGCATAGGGTGAATGGTAAATATTTTATGTTTGTTCAAAATGCAGTTTTAAAGAAAAAGCACGAAGCGAATGCAAAGCTTCGTGCTTTTTGTGAGTTACTAACAATAACTCAGCTTATACCTCCGTAGGCTGAGGCATGTCAGGGATTGGCAGTACCAGAAATTGAACTGCTATCCACGGTTCCCAGATTCACACCCACCAGGCCACGAGTGGCTTGGGAGCTGGAGCTTAGGTTTTTGACTATTCCAGTGAATTTGGAATTGTAAATGATACTATTCTTATCGTTAATTCCAACCAGCCCGCCAACCTTGCTATTAGCGCCAGAAGATACATTAGATTTGGATAGGGAGCTATCAATAACACCCTGATTCACACCAACCAAACCACCTGTATTACTGGAGTTGCCACCTGAAACATTAGTATCTGCGGTTACATGTTTCAGTGTGCCACGATTAGTGCCAACTGCACCACCAACATTGCTATTTTCTTTGGCAAGGACTGACGAGTTTCCACGGTCAGGGACGGATCTGGATACGGTGGAGTCCTCAATGCTTGCGCCAGCTTGATTATAACCTACCAAGCCGCCGACATTTGCATTCTGGCCTGCACTTATAATGGTTGCAGCATCAGAATTTTTAATGTCTCCCCAGTTGCTTCCCACTAATCCACCTGTATTAATGCCAGTCAAATTGATAATCAAACCGTTGGCATTTGAGCCAGAGATCGTTCCTAGTTCATTAGTGCCAACAAGGCCCCCCACTGTAGAAGATTTGGTACCAGTTATGGTGATATCCGCGCTGGAATTCTCTACGGTGCCATAGGTCATACTACCAACCAGGCCTCCTGCATCCGTGTATCGATTTTGATCATTTACAACATTGATTCTGCCACTGCTTGATGAGTTGCTTATCATACCCTCAATGCTTTGGCCAACCAGACCTCCGTTGTGAAGTGATTTATAAACACTAACGGTTCCATTTGAGTGGGAGTTATCTATTGTCCCGTAGTAGTTAACACCTACTAAACCACCAGCGCCACTATCCATATAGAGACCATCAACCATGCTGCCCGTTACTGTAGCAGCGTTGCTTGAGTTGCTAATTGTCCCTTCCATATTGGTACCAGCGACTCCACCAATAGCATGTGAGTTATCATAGCTATTTACGATGCCATAATTGTTGCTGCGATCAATGACGCCAGTATTGGTACCAACCAATCCTCCGATGCTGTTAGTAAGCATATTGGACTTCACTTTGGGGCTCATCAAAACCAAGTCGCTGCTATTGCTACTATTAATCAGCTTGCCACTGTTGTAACCAATAAGGCCTCCGACGCTTGCATCATATTGCACTGCGCCTGGTGTCACAGTGCTGGAAGCCAGATTGACATTACGTACTTCACCATTATTGGATGCAAATAGTCCGGCATTTGGGCCTGTTGCCTTGATTTTGACCCTGCTGATGGTATGTCCAAACCCGTCGAATATGCCATTGAATTGCTTGCTTGAGTCAGTTCCATCAGCTATAGACTGGAAGTTTCTATTCACGCCATCAATATCATTACCCAGTACGTAAAGGCCATTGAGGTTTGTGTTTACCCGTTGAAGTTGATCCAGGGTTTGAATCACATTGTAAGCTTTACCATTAAGCGAGAAGCTGGCACCGTTTCCAGATGAGGTAATTGCAGTCAGGTCATGCAGGTAGTAACTACCGGATCCAGTATTGAATGCCAGCGATGCGTTATTTCCCATTGCCCAAATGTCACTCATGACTAAAACATTATCTTTTGCATTGAGCTCCAGTTTGTTTTTGCTAGACCATAATACTGCAGCGTCAAATAGTAAGTCACCATTTGTGCTGGTGAGTGATACGTTAGAATTGTTGAGTGCTTTAGATAAAGCTTCAACTGAAACAGCGTTATCTGACATATTCTTACTATAATAGCTTACTTCCAGATCGTCAGCCTTGACGCTAAACAGACCAGTCGTGCCATTGTCAGCAGTGGTTTTAACTGATGTGTTTGAATCGACACGAACATGCTTACCACGAATGTCAATCAAACCACCATTGCCTTTATTTTGGCCCTGTGCACTGGCAGTCAACTCTCCACTGAGGTCAATTTTATCTTTAGTACCTGCGTCAAGTACAATTTTCCCTGCTCGGAGGCTGAGTGTATTGGCTTCAATGGTGCCGGTGTTTTTAATAACCGTTTTGATTACATTGCTGCTGTCTCTGGCCGCAATATAAACCTGGCCACCATTTGCGCTAAGTACTTTGGTGTTTTGTACCAGAGCATCTACCGCACCGGCATCAATCTTTACATTGACAAGGCCTGCACCATCAGGATTCAGTGTAAATGAACTACCCGCCGCCAATACGATATTTCCATTGGGTGTGCTAATGGTTCCATTGTTAATGACTTTATTAGCCAGCAGAACAACATCGCCATTCGGGCTGTTAATACTCTGTCTCTTATACACATCTGACGCTGCCGACGAACAGTAAGATGTGTGGGTGTGGGGGGGGGGGGGGGGGGGGGGGGGGGGGGGGGGGGGGGGGGGGGGGGGGGGGGGGGGGGGGGGGGGGGGGGGGGGGGGGGGGGGGGGGGGGGGGGGGGGGGGGGGGGGGGGGGGGGGGGG
>NZ_JAELUD010000090.1:0-14762 GCF_016429185.1 Aquitalea sp. ASV11 | reverse complement strand
GGTCCAGCAGCGGCTTGGTGATGGCTCCCAGACCGGGGCCGATTTCGATGACCACATCGTCCGGCTGCGGGTTGACCGCATGCACGATGTTTTCAATCACGCTGGCGTCTTGCAGGAAGTTCTGGCCAAAGCGTTTGCGGGGAATATGTTGGCTCATGGAAGCTCTTGATAAGTAATGGCCGAATTGTAAACCCTCAGGTGCAGCCAGCGCCAACCCCTTGTTTCCACTCAGGCCAATGCCACCACGCCCCAGGCCAGCACCAGATAACGCGCCGCCTTGCCCAGGGTCAGCCAGCACAGGCTGGCAGTCCACGGCAAACGCAGCCAGCCGGCGGCCAGCGGCAGGGCATCACCAATCACCGGCACCCAGGACAGCACCAGCACCGCGGGGCCATAGCGTTCAAACCAGCGTTCCAGCCTTGGTGACAGTTCCTTGCGCGGAGCGCGGTAGCCCAGCCACAGGCTGGTGGCGCTGCCTGCGGTGTTGGCCACAGTGGCCAGCAGCAGGGCCGGCCACAGCCAGTCCGGCCATTTGTACAGAAAAGCCGCCAGAACCAGTTCGGAATTGCCGGGCAGAATGGTGGCGGAGGTGAACGCGGAAAGCACCAGCCCGCCCAGCGCCAGCCACACAGCCTGCATCAGATGTCCAGCTCCAGATCAGGCTGGCCACACGCCTCGGCAATGGCCGTTTTCAGTGTGCTGAAGAATTCGGCACCGTCACGGGTGGCCAGCCACTGGCCGTCCTTGCAGGCAAAGTGGTAGCCACCGCTTTTGGCGGCAATCCACAGTTCCTGATTGGCGGCATGGCGATTCACCACGATCTTGCCGCCGTCGTCGAATTCGATTTCCAGCACATTGCCATTGGTGACGAAGTCGGCATCCAGCCCAGCATCATCAATGGCATCTTCGATTCGGCTGAAAATGCGGTCGGTCACATCCAGAAATTCGCTTTCGTTCATGTCGTCTCTTCCTTGAATTGCGGTGTGCTAGACTGCCGATTTTGCCACATCGGACTACATTTCATGCTGCGAACCCTGCTTACCTGTGTTGCACTGAGTCTTGTCGTGACTGCCTGCGGCTACAAGGGCAACCTGTTTCTTCCCAAACAGCAGCCGGGTCATGCCCAGGCATCCGCTCCGGCGGCACAGGCCCGTCCGGCGCCGTAAAGTCCGGCTTTGCAGTTTTTTACCTGTCCGTTTGTTAAAACCGAAAAGGCAGGCACTACACTGCGCGGCCATTGATGCCGGCTTTGCCGTTTGCTTGCTATCGTTAGCAGACAAGCTGATTTGTCCACCTGATGAACACATCTAGAATGGGCTGCCCGAAGGACGAAAATCTGCCATGACCCGTTTTGCCCGCCATCTGGAACACCACACCATCGTCAACCCGTTTCCCGGCATCGTGAAGCTGGAAACGGCGCTGGGTCACCGTATCAAGACCCGTATCGGCTCGAATGAAAGCCTGCCCGACCCGGTATCGCCGCTGGCCGGTGAGCTGGGCAAGGCCCTGGCGGAAATGGCCAGACTGTATCCGGACCCGTACGCGCATGCGCTGCGCGAGCGCGCGGCAAGACTCAATGGCGTGAGCCCGGATGAAGTGCTGTTCGACACCGGTGCTGACAGCCTGATCCTGCTGGCACTGCGCCTGACCTGCAATCCGGGCGATGCCGTCGTCACCACCGCAGGCACCTATCCCACCTTCCGCTACTTTGCCGAAGGGGTAGGGGCCCGCGTGCTGGAAGTGCCGTATTGCCAGCGCGGTCAGCACTTGCAGCCCGACCTGGCACGGCTGGCGGAAGTAGCCCGCGCCGAGCATGCCTCGGTGCTGTATCTGGCCAACCCGGATAATCCCACCGGCCACTACTGGCAGGCAGAAGACATCCGCACCCTGCGTGCGGCGCTACCGCCACACACCCTGCTGCTGCTGGACGAAGCCTATGTCGACTTCTGTACCGATGCCGCTGATGCCCCGCCTGCCGGCATCCTGCCGCATACCCTGCGCCTGCGCACCCTGTCCAAGGCCTATGCGCTGGCCGGCCTGCGGGTAGGCTTTGCCATTGCCAGTGCCGACATCATTGCCAAGGCCGACCAGATCCGCCCGCAATACGCGCTGTCCAGCATTGCCCAGGCTGCGGCCCAGATTGTGCTGGACGACCCGGACTACTCGCGCAAGCTGGTGGCACAAACCATCACCCTGCGCCATCACCTCAGCCATGCCTTGTACGACCAGGGCCTGACGCCGCTGCCATCGCACACCAATTTTGTTTGCGTGGCCTACCCGGATGCCTTGCAGGCCGAGGCCATCCAGCGTCATCTGCTGCAAAGCGGGGTGGCCATCCACCGTCCGCAACACCCGGCGGTCCGCCACATGCTGCGCATCACCGCTCATCCGCAGGCCACCAGTGCGCGGGTGCTGGCCGCGCTGGCCGGTCAGCTGGACTAGTACCTGCACTGCCACCTGCCTTGACAGACCCCAGCCACCGCCAGCCGGTGGCTTTTTTGCACCCAGACCCAAGTAGGTTGCGCGACATGCCATCGCTTTCTACTAGCCCATTTCTTCGTCCTGCTGTGGAACCTTGGTGCCTGCGGGCCATCCATCCACATATCATAAATATTCCAGCAGGAGCACACCCATGCCGTTTACCGCTGAAGAACGCCAGCAACTGCTTGCCCTCAAGGGGGTTGGCCCCTCAGTCATCGCCCGCCTGGAACAGATCGGCTTCAGAAGTCTGAGTCAGTTGGCGGACCAGGACGCCGCCGACATCACCTGGCAAGTGGCGCAGGCAATTGGCTCCAGCTGTTGGCATAACAGCCCACAAGCACGGCAGGCCATTACCAGCATCATCACACTGGCGCGGGAACAGCTACCTCGCTCCACCCCCCGAAAGGAAGCAGAATGAAATTTGCCTACACCATTGTTTATGTAGCGGATGTCGCCGGTTCCCTGGCCTTTTTTGAGGAGGCATTCGGCTTCTCGCGCCGCTTTCTCACCCCGGAAGGGGACTATGGCGAGCTGGATACCGGCGACACCACCCTGTCTTTCGCCAGCAAGGCGCTGGCCCTGAGCAATCATCCGGCAGGCTTTCGCTTTGCCGATGAAGGTGCACTGCCGGTGGGGGTGGAAATCGCCCTGGCCACCGATGATGTGACCGCTGCACACCAGGCAGCACTGGCGGCCGGTGCCAGGGAGCTGGCGGCACCACAGGTCAAACCATGGGGCCAGACGGTGTCTTTCCTGCGTTGTCCGGATGGCATGCTGCTGGAGTTGTGCAGCCCGCTACCGCACTGAGCAGGACCCGAAGCCAGGCATCGGCCACCGCTCCGTCAGTTGCAGCCAGGCCACCGTCACGCAGTATCTGCCCGTCAAAATGCTTCAATTAAAGTGATGACGCTTGAAACCGGGCTGGCTTTGACGGATTCTCCCCGTCTATATTGACAGCTCGGGGACGAGATGGCGGAGAAATGGCATGAATCTAGAAGATGCCCTACTGCTGCATTTTGAAATGAAACTGCAATTGCGCATGGCCATGCTGGAAGGCAGAAAGCTGGACTGCGCACAGATAGCAGATGACTGCGGCTGCGAACTGGGCCGCTGGTTGCAGGAAGAAGGCCGAATCAACTGCTGCCACTATGCGGCCTACCAGCAACTGGTGGATAACCACCGCGAATTCCATCGGGAAGCGGCACGGGTGGCCGAACTCATCAACCGGGGAGAGTTTGATGCCGCCAGCGAAGCACTGGCGGTCGGGCCATCACACTACAGCCGCCTGTCGTCTGCAGTGGGCAGCGGCATTGCCGAACTGCGCAAGCGGCTGTTCCAGCAGTTCAGCCACTAGCAGCTAACTACGGGGCCAGTTGTGGTGCAGGCAATTGAATGATTTGCCAACTCTCCTGGCCTTTTGCGAAGAAATTGAGGATGGAATCCACCGAAACCGTCTGGATACGATCGTTATAACGCAATTCGTTAGGATGATCGTCAAACGCCACATTTGCCTTGAACATGCGGCCACCCAGTCGGGTCAGCGGGCCGAGATTCAATTCAGTCGGCTGATAACCCTTCAGTTTAAGCCACATTTGTGCCTGCTCGCGGCTATGAATACGCGTTTCCTGGGAACTGGCTGCCGCCAGCGTTTCCAATACCCAGCCATTAGAGTTCTGGTAACGGGTGGAAAAGGGGTAGGCGACCAGATTGTACTGCGTGCTATGTAGCGTACGTAGCACCTTGCCCGCCTGCAAACGTGGCAACAAGCGGTCGGCTAAAACAGGTGGCGGAACCAGCAGTACCGTATCGAAACGGTACATGTCATCCAGGAAGAAATTGCCCAGTCCTTCATACCACAAGTCAGAACGATCCGTTCCACAGTCGTTAAGCAAGTGTGCCACACGCCAGCGTCCACCGGTTTCCGGGCGGAACATGATGCCAAAATGGGTGTAGCGCAGCCCGTATTTTGACAAATCCTGCCCCATTCGCCCGACCACTACCACATTGCTGCCCACTTCATTGAGCCTGGTCTGTAGCTGTCCGGCAGCCTGCATGGCCAGCCGGAAGGTTTCCGGAGTCAACGGCTTTTCTTCACAGCTTTGGCCGGCATAAGCCAGCAAGGGCAGAAAAGAAACGGCAAGCAGCCAGCATTGCCTGCATGTTTTACGAAGGAACACGGCTATGCTCCAGTAAGGTTTCGCCCAACTTATTGGGGATGAAAGCCAGCACCTTGCCCGATACCACAAGCAAAGTGCCGCTGGCGATTGCACTAAGCTGCACCGTACTGCCTATGGCCACACCGGAAGCCTCCACCGAGCTGCGCGAAATTTCCACCAGTAGCTTGGCTCCACCATGCATCGATTCCAATGTCAGCCGGACCATATCTGCGGCGCCCTGGACCAGGCCAACAATGACATAGGCGCTGCCGGTAACTGCCAATACCGGACCCAGTACGGACTCACCCTTGCCTTGCGCACTGCCCTCGATACTGACTACCGGAGCCTCCAGAACCGAAATCGTACCTTGTGAAATTGTCTCGGATGCCGTGTTGGCTGATGAGTCCGCCAATGCAATCGTTGACATTCCGGCCAGCAAGCTGGCTACCACCATGTTGCGAACCATGATTGTTATCCTGCGGAAAAGGAGATTGGATACTCACATGCGGCACAAAAGCGTCACAAGCATCAGCTGCCTTGTAACAATGCCAGTAGCGCCTCGCCATCCAATATGGCGGCCAGGTCACCACCTTCCAGCAGGCTGTCGGCCAGTGCGCGTTTTTCCGCATGCAGGGCGACGATTTTCTCTTCGATGGTGTTTTCCGCCACCAGCCGGTACACGGTGACTGGCCGCTGCTGGCCCATGCGGTAGGCGCGGTCGCTGGCCTGGTCTTCCACCGCCGGGTTCCACCACGGGTCCAGGTGGATCACATAGTCGGCAGCGGTCAGGTTAAGCCCGGTGCCGCCGGCTTTCAGGCTGATCAGAAACACCTCGCCCTCGCCAGCCTGGAAGGCATCCATGCGCGTCTTGCGCTGCTTGCCCGGTGTGGCACCGTCCAGATACTGGTAGGCAATGCCTTGTTCATCCAGCCATTGCCGGGCCAGCGCCAGATGATCGACAAACTGGCTGAACACCAGCGCCTTGTGGCCGTTGTCCAGCAGCTCGGTCATCAACTGACAGAAAAAGGCAAACTTGCTGGCAGGCAGGGCGGTATCCGCTTGCAGCAAGGCAGGATGACAGCAGAAGCGGCGCAAGCGGGTGAGTTCGGCCAGCACCTGCATGGTTTTTTTGTCCTGACTGTCCACCTCGGCCAGCTTTTGCAAGGCCTGCTGGCGCATGGCCTCGTAGACATGCAGCTCCTGCTCGGACAGCGCAATGCGGCGGGTGATGTCGGTGCGCGGCGGCAGCTCGGTCAGCACCTCGGCCTTGGTGCGGCGTAACAGATAGGGCTGGATCAGCGCCTTGAGCGTGGCGCGGGCTTCTTCATCACCCTCGGCGATGGGTAGGGCAAAACGCTGCTGGAATTTGTCCTCATTGCCCAGCAAGCCGGGGGTGATGAAGCGGAACAGGCTCCACAACTCACCCAGATGGTTTTCCACCGGCGTGCCGCTGGCTGCCAGGCGGAAATCCGCCCGCAGGCCTTGTGCCGCCTGCGCACGTTTGGTACCCGCATTCTTGATGGCCTGCGCCTCGTCCAGCACCACGCTGGCCCAGTGCACGTCGGCAAAATCGTCCGCCTGCAATTGCAGCAGGCCGTAACTGGCAATGACCAGATCCTGCGGCCCGACTGTGGATAAGTCACGCTGCTGTTGATAAGGGCGCAAGCGCAGGCTGGGGGCGAAGCGGGTGGCTTCGGCCAGCCAGTTGAGCGCCACCGAGGTAGGGGCCACCACCAGTTGCGGGCCCAGATGCGCACGGCTGAGCAGCAAGGCCAGCGTCTGCACGGTCTTGCCCAGCCCCATGTCGTCGGCCAGGCAGGCCCCGGCACCGATATGCGCCAGCCGGGACAACCAGGCAAAGCCTTGCAGCTGATAAGGCCGCAAGCTGGCCTGCAGCGTGGTGGGGACTACGGGCTGATAATCCCGCAGACTGTCCCACCGCACCTGCAATTGCTGCCAGCCGGCATCGCCGTCTAACTGGCCGATGTCCTCACTCAGCCCGGCCAGCAAGGGGGCGGCCAGCAGGCTGAGGCGCAAGCCGTCAGCCACCGCGTGATCGGCCATCCGGGCCAATTGCTGCAAGCTGGCGTGCAGACTGTCGGAGAGTACCAGCCAGTCCTGCTCGGACAGGCGCAGGTACTGGCCGGGCTGATTGGCCAGCGCTTCCAGCAACTGACGTAGTTGCAACACACGGTCTTCATCCACCTGCACCTCACCAGTCACCTCCAGCCAGCCGTTCTTGCGTCTGGTTTTCAGCCGCAGCTGCGGCAAGCCGGCCTGGGCCTGAATGCGCATGCGCTGACCTTGCGGCCAGACACATTCCAGCCGCTGCGGGGCCATGGCCTGCAATTGCTGCAACTGCTGTACGACTTGCAAGGCCTGTTGCTGATTGGCCAGCAGCCATTGCAGCACGCCATCCGGGTCGGGCCTTGCTGCTGCCAGTGCCGGGCAATCCTCCAGCAAGGCCGCCAGCGCCTGTTTTTCCTCGCCCAGCTGACGCTGAAAGCGGATGGCCTGGCCCTGTTCCAGCGCCACCTGCTGCCATGGCCCGCGCCCCGGCGGATACCAGGCGGCCTGTTCCGCCACCCGGCAGCGCAGTTGCAGGCGCAGTCCCTCGGGCAGCGGGGTGAGCACGGCAAACAAGCGGGGGTCGGCCGGCATGGCGGGCAGGTCGGCACCATCATCCGTCTCCACCAGTTCCACCGGCAGCCACGGCACCATGTCGCCAATGGCTTCCAGCAGCTTTTTGCGCGCCGCCAGCGGCACAGTCAGGCGGTGACCGAGCAAGGCAGCCAGCTGGCGGATTTCCGGCCCCGGCCAGTACACCAGCAGGCTGTTTGGCCCGCTGCGCTGCCACAGGCAATGCTGGCAGGCGGCAATGCCGGGCGGACTCAGTTGCAGCACCATCTGCTGTTGCTGGCGCTGCAGCAGCAGGCTGATCTGGCCCGCTTCCAGCGTGACCGGCTGATCGGGCTGTTCTTCCCAGAACAGGGCCGGGTGGCCCAGCAGCAAAGGCAGGGCGGCTTCGCCTTCCAGCTCGGCCAGGCTGCTGCCATCGGCCAGCTGATGGGTACGCTCAAGCTGGCTGATTACCAGCCGGTCCTGCGCGCTCAGCCAGTCCCACTGCGCGGCCTGATCCAGCAAGCGCCCCAGTGGCAGCACACGGCCACGGCTCCAGCCAGCGTCTTCTGGTTGCTGGATGCAGGGGGTAAGGCGGATACCGGCTTCATTGGCCAGAATGCGCCAGGCCAGGCGCTGGGGGGAGGTGATATTCATCAGCAGGGAAACGGAAAACAGCGGTTTGTTTGGGCTGGGCTATTGTGCCTGAGACCTGCTGTTGATGGCAGTTTGCCAAGCGGCGCGGACAAACAAAAACCGCCCACCAAGGGTGGACGGTTGGGCTGTCGGGCGCTTGCAAAGCAGCGGCCCTTTGCAGATGAGACCTGCGCTCAGATGCGCGCCAGCGCGCGGCGGGCGGCGGCGATGGTCTGTTCGATGATTTCGTCGGTATGGGCAATGGAGACAAAACCGGCTTCGTAAGCCGACGGGGCCAGGTACACGCCTTCTTCCAGCATGGCGTGGAAGAAGCGGTTGAAGCGTTCGCGGTCCGAGGCCGTCACCTGGGCATAGCTGGTGGGTACGGCATCGCAGAAGTAGATGCCGAACATGCCGCCGACGCTGTCGGTGACCATGCTCACACCTGCTTCTTTGGCGGCTTCAGCCAGGCCCTCGGCCAGACGGGCGGTGCGGCGGCTCAGGGTGGCGTGGAAGCCCGGCTCCTGGATCAACTTCAGCGTGGTGAGGCCGGCAGCCACGGCCACCGGGTTACCGGACAGGGTGCCAGCCTGATACACATTACCCAGCGGCGAGATGCAGCCCATGATGTCGGCACGGCCACCAAAAGCCGCCAGCGGCATGCCGCCACCAATCACCTTGCCCAGCGTGGTGAGGTCTGGCTTGACGCCATGCAGGGCCTGGGCGCAGCCCAGATCAACACGGAAACCAGTCATCACTTCGTCGTAGATCAGCACCGTGCCGTGCTTTTCGGTCAGCGCGCGCAGGGCGTGCACAAACTCTGCCGACGGCTTGATCAGGTTCATGTTGCCGGCAATCGGCTCCAGGATGACGCAGGCGATCTGGTCGCCGATTTCCTTGAAGGTGCGTTCCAGCTGTTCGACATTGTTGTACTCCAGCACCAGGGTGTGCTTGGTAAAATCCGCCGGAACACCACCGGAAGAAGGATTACCAAAAGTCAGCAGGCCGGAACCGGCCTTCACCAGCAGGCTGTCGGAGTGGCCGTGGTAGCAGCCTTCAAACTTGACGATGGCGTCGCGGCCGGTAAAGCCACGCGCCAGACGGATGGCGCTCATGGTGGCTTCGGTGCCGGAAGACACCAGGCGTACTTGCTCCACCGAGGGCAGCAGCTTGCAGATTTCCTCGGCAATCTCGATTTCCGCTTCGGTGGGCGCGCCAAAGGACAGGCCATCCACCGCCACATCCTGCACCGCCTTGATCACGGTGGGGTGGGCGTGGCCAACAATGGCCGGGCCCCAGGAGCCGATGTAGTCGATGTACTGTTTGTCGTCGGCATCCCAGAAGTGTGCGCCCAGCGCCTTTTTCACAAAGCGCGGCGTGCCGCCCACCGAGCCGAAGGCCCGTACCGGCGAATTGACGCCGCCGGGGATGGTTTTCTTGCCACGTTCAAACAGTTCGAGATTGCGGGACATGCTGTTTCCTTATGACGGGTAGGGCGCAAACCAGCCTGGTTTGCTGCCGGAATCGGGTTTGCCAGTGGTGCAGGGCATGTACCGTGCGGTATCCATGCTGGCGAAAGCGTTATTTTTCCACAGCCGGGCTGGCCAGTGTTGGCATTTCAGCGCTGCGGCCAGCTGTTGTAGGGCTTCTTGGACAGATAGGCATTGGTATAACGCCCGTCTTCGGTGACTTCCGCCCCCACCCAGTCCGGCTTGGCAAACGGGGTGTCTTCCGCTGGCAGCTCAATTTCCGCCAGCACCAGCCCGGCGTTGTCGCCAAAGAACTCGTCTACTTCCCAGACAAAGCCGCCAAACTCGATACGGTGACGCAGCTTGTCCACCACCATCGGGCACATGGCGTCCATGATGGTTTGGGCATCCGCCAGCGGAATGGTGTATTCGAATTCGTGGCGGCTGATGTCGCTGATATTGCCCTTGAGGGTGAGCCAGGCCTGATCGCCCACAATGCGCACCCGCACGGTGCGTTCCTTTTCTACCGACAGATAACCCTGACGGTATTGCACGCCTGCGGCCAGGCCGCGCCAGCCATCATTGGCAATGACAAAACGGCGTTCGATTTCCAGTCCCATGCTTGATTTCCAGTTGCGGGCGCATCGCCCGGCTCAGTGTGAGCCAAATAAATTCAGAAGGGTTTGACCACCACCAGGATGACCACCGCACACAGCGCCAGCACCGGGATTTCATTGAAATAGCGGTACCACACATGGCTGTGGCGATTGGCCCCGGCAACAAAGTCGCGGTACAGCTTGCCGCAGTACAGGTGATAGGCAATCAGCAGCGCCACCAGGGTGAGCTTGGCATGCAGCCAGCCACCGCCAATGCCAAAGCCCAGCCACAGCACAAGGCCCAGTGCCAGTGCCAGCACCGCCAGCGGGGTGGTAAAGCGGTACAGCTTGCGCGCCATCAGCAGCAGACGGTCGTATTCTGCCCCTGGCGCAACCATGGCCAGGTTGACGAAAATGCGCGGCAGGTAGAACAGCCCGGCAAACCACGAGGTAACAAAAATGATGTGAAAAGCCTTCAGATACAGGTAAGCCAATGCAGACTCCATTCAGGCGATTGCCGGTTGCTGTTTCACGTGAAACAGCGTGCTCAACCGCGTTTTGCTTGCAGATACAAGGGCATCACTTGCGGGATATGCGCCTGCAAGTCGCTGATGCGCGTCGGCCCGGACGGGTGGGTGGAGAGGAATTCCGGCCCGCTGCCGCCACCGGCACTCATCATCTTGTTCCACACATTGACGGCGGCATTGGGGTTGTAACCGGCACGTGCCATCAGCTCCAGGCCAATGATGTCGGCCTCGGACTCCATGGTACGGCTGTGCGGCTTGCTCAGGGCGACATCCGTCACCATGCCGGCCAGATTGAGCTGGCTCTGGTTCAGCCCGGCCAGCGTTCCCACCAGTGACAGACCCATTTGCTGGGCATAAGCCTGACTGAGCATTTCACGACTGTGTTCGCGCAGTGCGTGGGCAATTTCATGGCCGATCACCGCCGACATTTCGTCATCCGTCAGTTGCAAGCGGGTTACCAGGCCGGAATACACCATGATCTTGCCGCCAGCCATGGCGTAGGCGTTCAGCTCCGGCGTCTGCGCCACATTCACTTCCCACTTCCAGTTGGCGGCATCCGGACGGAATACCGGCGTCTGGGCAATCAGCCGCTGCGACACCCGTTTTACCCGGGCAGTCAGTACCTTGTCGGTATTGAGCTTGCCGGCACTGCGCGCCTGGCCGACTTGTGCGGCATAGGATTTGGCCGAGGACTGCTCCACCTCCTGCGCGCTGAGCAACATGCTCTGGCTACGGTTGATCCCCACCGCACCGCTATTGGTGGTGTTGACCTGGGCACAGCCCACCAGTGCCAGCAGTAGCGCCGCGTGGGAAAAGACTTTTCTGCAAACTTGATTCATGCCACATTCCTTGCCACGGCCTTGGGCCGTGAGTGCATGCGTGCCGCCAGCTCAGATTTCCACCATTTCGAAATCGTCCTTGCGGGCATCGCAATCGGGACAGGTCCAGTTGGGCGGGACATCTTCCCACGGAGTTCCCGGCGCGATGCCGTCTTCCGGCCGCCCGGCTTCTTCGTCGTAGATGAAACCGCAAATCAGACACATCCAGGTGCGCATACGTTTATTCCAAGCTCGGTTAAAATAGGCATTCTAATTGCTGCCGCACGATCTGACCAAAGAGGTTACCGCCTTGTCCACATTGCCCCCTCCACCAGCAGTACTCACCCTGGCTGGTTCCGACCCTTCCGGCGGCGCCGGTATCCAGGCCGACATTCTCACCCTGGCCAGCCTGGGTTGCCACCCCTTGTCCGTGATTACCGCCATCACCGTGCAGGACACGGTGGGCGTGGACGACTTCATGGTGCTGGATGCCGACATGGTGAACGACCAGGCGCGCTTCCTGCTGGAAGACATCCCGGTGCTGGTGTTCAAGATCGGCATGCTGGGCAGCGTGGAAAACGTGGCCGTGGTGGCACAACTGATTGCCGACTATCCGGACGTGCCGGTGGTGCTGGACCCGGTATTGCGCAGCGGTGGCGGCCACGAACTGGCCGATGACGACCTGATTGCCGCCATGCGCGACTTGCTGATTCCGCAGGTATCCATCATCACCCCCAACAGCATGGAAGCCCGCCGGCTGGCGATGAACGACCCGGACGAGGACGAGGAACTGAGCCTGGACGAGTGTGCCAAACGGCTGCTGGCACTGGGCTGCCCGCATGTATTGATTACCGGCACGCATGAAAATACCAAAGAAGTCATAAACAGTCTGTACAGTCCCAATGGCGTGGTGCGCGCCGACCGCTGGGAACGCTTGCCCGGCAGCTATCACGGCTCGGGCTGCACGCTGGCCTCGGCCATTGCCGGCATGCTGGCCACCGGGCTGATGCTGCCCGAAGCGGTGCGCGAAGCACAGGAATATACCTATCAAAGCCTGGTGGCGGGTTTCCGCCCCGGCATGGGCCAATACATCCCGGACCGGATGTTCTGGGCCCGCGAAGACGAAGGAGCAGAGGGTGACAGTGATTAAGGGCTTGTATGCGGTATCGCCGGAGGCAGAAGACAGCGAGCAATTGCTGGCCAAGGTCAGCCGCGTGCTGGATAACGGCGTGGCCATCCTGCAATACCGCAACAAGAGCGACAACACCGTACGCCGCCTGCGTCAGGCCAGCTTGCTGGCCAGCCTGTGCAAGAGCCGCCAGGTGCTGTTCCTGATCAACGACGACGTCACCCTGGCACGCGCGGTACAGGCCGATGGCGTGCACCTGGGCAAGACCGATGGCTCGGTGGCCGACGCCCGTGCCGTACTGGGCGCGGATGCCATCATCGGCGTGTCCTGCTACAACGACATCCGCCTGGCCGAGCAGGCCGCGCGTGACGGTGCCAGCTATGTGGCTTTTGGCGCGGTGTTTCCTTCCCGTACCAAACCGCATGCCGTGGCAGCACCGCTGTCGCTGTTTGCCGAAGCAAAAAAGCTGGGCCTGCCATCGGTCGCCATTGGCGGCATCACTCCGGAAAATGCGGCTGAAGTGGTGGCCGCCGGCGCCAGTGCCATTGCAGTGATTGGCGGCCTGTTCGACGCCCCCGACCCCGCCGCCGCCGCCCGTCAGATGGCGGCCTTGTTCGACTGAAGCCGTTCCCTGCTGTCAGCCCCCTCAAACCGCAGTTCAAGCAGCCGTCAGGAGTGATGATGATTGATTTTGCTTTCGCACCGGCCTGCGCGGCCGATTTCGATGCCTTGCTGGCACTGCGTCTGCGGGCCTTGCGGGTGAGTCTGGAAGCACTGGGACGTTACGATCCGGTGCGGGCCCGCCAGCGCTTTGCCGATCATTTCCAGCCGGAATACTGTCGTCACATCGTCGTGAATGGCCAGCGTGTCGGCTGTGTTTCTCTCAAGCCAGCCGAAGATGGCCTGCTGATCGACCAGTTCTATCTGCAACCGTCCTGGCATGGCCGTGGGCTTGGCAGCCAGGTATTGCAGGCCTTGCTGGCCGAAGCCGACGAGCAGGGCCTGCCGGTGCAGGTGGAAGTGCTGAAAGGCAGCCGCGCCAATGGTTTTTACCAGCGGCAGGGCTTTGTGCTGCAAGCGGGCGGACAGTACGACAATTATTACCAGCGTCCAGCCTGTGTGGCGGCCTGAATCATTTTTCCAGCATTAGCACCCACCTCCCGGCCACCAGCCGGGAGGCTTATCTGACATCCCCACCCAGGGTCTTGAACAGTGCCACCAGGTTTTCTGCCTGCGCTTGCCGTGATGCCAGCCAGGCTTCGCGCTGCTGTGCCTCGGCCTGTTGTTGCGCCAATACCTCGGTTTGCGCTGCTTCGCCCACCCGGAAGCGCTGGCGGGCAATCTCCAGCTGCCGTCCGGCAAGCTGCAGGGCGCTTTGCAGCGCCTGTTGCCGCTGAGCCTCCTGCTGATAGCGCAGCAAGGCGGTTTCGGTATCGGCCAGCGCCGCCAGCACTTTTTGCCGATACACCGCCAGCGCTGCATCCCGCGCCGCTTCACGTGCTGTCACCTGGTTTTTCAGCCGTCCACCGGTAAACAGGGGCAGGCTCAGTTGCGGGCCGACATTCCAGAAACGACTGGCCGCGGCAGTGAGACTGCCTTCGTGGATGGAATCCCAGCCGCCACTGCCCACCAGCACCAGCCGCGGGTATTGCTCGGCCACTGCCACGCCGATATCGGCCGTGGCGGCCGCCAGTTCGCGCTCGGCCTGACGGATATCCGGCCGCCGCCGCAACAAGTCAGCCGGCATGCCCACCGGTGCCTGCGTGAGCGTGGCAGGAACAGGCCGCTCCGCTGCCAGCGTGGCCAGCAACTGGGCCTGGGTCTGGCCCAGCAATACGCTGAGGGCGGCCACGGCGGCACCTTGTGCAGTTTGCAGCGCTGGCAGCGCCGCTTGCAGGCTGGCTACAGCCGCACTGGCCTGGTTCAGCTCGCTGTCGGAAATCTCCCCAGCCTGACGTTGCAGCGCAATCAAGCGCAGGTTTTCCCGCGCTGCGGCCAGCTGGGCTTGCAGATTGTGCTGGCGTGCCACCCAGCCACGGTAATCAATCACATTGCGTGCCACTTCCGCCGCCACCCGCAGCGCCACATCGGCCTGCTGTTCCTGCATGCTGTCCAGCCGTGCGCTGGCAGCTTCGCGGCTGCGCGCGGTATAGCCGAACAGGTCGATTTCCCAGCTGGCATCCAGTTGCAGGCGCTGGTCGTTAAAGCCGGTGCGCGGATTGGCAAACGGGATATTGGCAAAATTTTCGCTATTGCGGCTGAACTGGTCGCGCCCGCTGCGCGCACCGGCATTCAGCTGCGGCCACAGCGCACTGTCCACCACACCCAGGC
>NZ_JAELUD010000008.1:0-98157 GCF_016429185.1 Aquitalea sp. ASV11 | reverse complement strand
GGTGCTGCCGTGGTGGTGATTGCCTTCCTGCCGTGGCTGGATCGTTCCCCGATCAAGTCCATCCGTTATCGCGGTCCCAAGTTCAAGTTCATGCTGGTGCTGTTCATCATCGCCTTCATCGGCCTGGGCATCCTGGGTGCCATGCCGCCGACAGCTGGTCGAACCCTGATCTCGCAGATCCTGTCGTTCGTCTACTTCGCCTTCTTCCTGGGCATGCCGTTCTACACCAAGAACGACGTTGGCACCGTACCGGTACCGACCCGTGTGACGGACACCAATGGCAAGCGTCAGCTGCAGTTCCTGGTGCTGGTGGCAGTGACCGTGATTGCGGCCTACCTGTTCGCCACCAACGTGTAAGCAAGGGGAAAGGACATATGAAAAGCAAAATCCGCCACCTGATCGCTGCCATGGCGCTGGTGTTGCCGGTAAGCGGCACGGTTCTGGCCAATGAAGGGCCGAAGCTGGAAAAGGCTCCGATCGACATTCAGGACACCGAAAGCCTGCAACGTGGTGCCCAGCTGTTCAGCAACTACTGCCTGTCCTGCCACTCGGCCAGCGCCATGCGCTACAACCGTCTGGAAGACATTGGCCTGACTGAAGAGCAGATCAAGGCCAACCTGTTGCCGGAAGGTGCCAAGATCGGCGATCAGATGAATGTTTCCATGGACAAGAAGGACGCCAAGGTATGGCTGGGTGCGGCTCCGCCGGACCTGTCGCTGATTGCCCGTTCCCGTGGTGCAGACTATCTGTACGCCTACCTGCGTGGCTTCTACCGTGATCCGTCCCGTCCGACCGGCTGGAACAATCTGGTGTTCGACAAGGTTGGCATGCCGCACGTACTGTGGGAAATGCAAGGTGAGCAAGTACTGAAGACCGAGAAAAATGCTGAAGGCCATGAAGAGCACAAGCTCGAACTGGTCAAGGCCGGTACCCTCACCAAACTGGAAAACGGCAAGGCCAATACCGCCGAGTTTGACAAGCGCATGGCTGACCTGACCAATTACCTTGTGTTCATTGGTGAGCCGGCTCAGGTGAAGCGCCATCAGATCGGCTACATTGTGCTGCTGTTCCTGGGTGTGCTGCTGCTGCCGCTGACCTACTTCCTGAAGAAGGAATACTGGAAAGACGTGCACTAAGTACTGGTGCAGTTCAAAGAAAAAGGCGGATATTTCCGCCTTTTTTCTTTTGTAATCATGGTGTTGTGATCTAGTTGTGGAAATTGCTACTCCGAAAATGGTAAAATCCCTTCTTTGATCGAAATCGACAGCTCCTGTCAAGGATATCCGCAAGCCATGATGACTCTTTATTCTGGAATTACCTGCCCCTTCAGCCAACGTTGCCGTATCGTGTTGTATGAAAAGGGCATGGATTTCGAGATCATCGATGTAGACATTCACAACAAGCCGGAAGATCTGGCTGTGATGAATCCCTACAACGAAGTGCCGGTACTGGTGGAGCGTGACCTGATCCTGCACGAATCCAACATCATCAATGAATACATTGACGAGCGTTTCCCGCACCCGCAACTGATGCCGGCCGACCCGGTGATGCGTGCGCGTGCCCGCCTGTTCCTGCACCGTTTCGAAAACGAGCTGTTCTGCCATGTGAAAGTGCTGGAAGCTGGCGCTACCGGCAAGGAAGCCACCAAGGCGCGTGAAGCCATCCGTGATGGCCTGACCACCATTGCACCGGTATTTGCCAAGCAAAAGTTCATGCTGGGTGAAGAGTTCTCCATGATCGATGTGGCCATCGCTCCGCTGATGTGGCGCCTGGAGCATTACAACATCGACCTGGGCAAGCACGCTGCTCCCATCCTGAAATACGCCGAACGCATTTTCCAGCGCCAGTCTTTCATTGATTCGCTGACCCCGTCCGAAAAGGCCATGCGCAAGTAAGGATGACCATGAGCGCCAGTACCAAGCCATATATGCTCCGCGCACTGTATGAATGGTGTACGGATAATGGTCACACCCCCTTTGTGGTGGTGTGGGTGGATGAGCATACCGATGTCCCGCGCGAATACGTGAAGAACAACGAAATCGTGCTCAATATTGCTGCCAGTGCAACCCATAATCTGCGCATCGACAACGAGTGGTTGTCGTTCTCCGCCCGCTTTGCCGGTGTATCGCGTGATATCTGGGTGCCGGTTGGCAATGTGATGTCGATTTTCGCGCGGGAAACCGGCGAAGGAATGGGCTTCGAGGTTGAACTGGGTCAGACACCTGGCAAACCTGCCTTGCAGCCGGTCAGTGCGGCTACCGAGCCGGTGGCAGATGCCGACGCAGACAGCCCGGCACCGGAAACCCCGCCGCGTGCGGGTGGTCGTCCCAGCCTGCGTATCGTGAAGTAAGGCGTGTGATGTCAAACAAGGCCGGGATATATTCCCGGCCTTTTTCATTCACTGCCTGCGTTTTGCGTCGGGGTGTGCGGACTGTTTTCCGTCGGGCTGGAGTCCTCCGCGACTGCCGGAGTGGGGGCGTGCAGTAAAACCTGGTTCTTGCCCTTGGCCTTGGCCTGATACAAGGCCATGTCCGCCAGCTGGTACAGGCGGGCAAAATTATTGCCATCCTGCGGAAAGCAGGCAATACCGCAAGAGAAGCTGGTTTGAAAGCGCTGCTCCTCAGCCTGGAACTGTAGCTCGGAGAAGCGTTGGCGCAGTAATTCCATGCGCATCCAGCCATTGCGCTGGTCTGCCGAAGGCAGCACCACGATGAACTCCTCACCTCCCAGGCGACAGACAATATCCGCCTGCCTGCAATGGGCGCGCAGCAAGTCGGCCAGTGCGCACAGCACGGTATCGCCAATGATGTGACCAAAGCGGTCATTGATGCTTTTGAAGTTGTCCAGATCAATCAGCGCAAAGGTCAGCGAGCGCTGTTCCCTGCCAGCCCGGCTGATTTCCCGGCCCAGGGTTTCTTCCAGATAACGACGGTTGTACAGGCCGGTGAGCGGATCGTGCAAGGCCTGCTCCCGCAGTGTGTCCTGCAGGGTTTCGATTTCGTCGATACGGGTTTTCAGTTGCAGATAGGCCTGGTGCAAGGCCTCCTCCGCCAGACGCTGCCGTGAAATATCGCGCAGCACCAGCATGCGCCCACCCAGGGTAACGCCACTTTCGCGAATCGGAAAAGCGCGGACTTCCAGAATGGAACGCGAGCCAGGCCCATTCAGTTCCACCTGATGCGAGCCATCCTGATCTGCCACTGCAACCAGGGCGGCAATCTGCAATTGCTGTCCGCACAGCACACCTGCCGGTTTGCCAAACAGGTTGGCAGCCGCCGGATTGATATCCAGAATGGTTTTTTCATTGTCTATCACCACAATGCCGTCACCCATGGCATTGAAGGCGTTGCCGCGCGCGATAGGCACCACGTACAACATGCGCAGGTAAAGCAGGTCGAAGGCAAAAATGGCACCGGTGGCGGCAAAGCACAGCGGTGTGGGGTCCAGTCCTTGCCAGCTGATATTGCCTGACAGGTACAGCAGATTGCCTATCCACGGGACAATGGCGCCCAGCATCAGGATGAGCGACTGGCCGCGGTAATGAGGCGAGTAAAAGTGCAGGGTACGCAGCAAGAGCAGTGAGCCAAGCAGCATCATCAGATAGGAATACCCGGCAACCAGTAACCAGAACAAAGGCCCGTGGTTGAAAATCAGCAGATTGTGTCCGGAGGGAGAAGGCTGAAAGCTGCGCCAGATCAAGCCATGCTTTTCATTGGTAAGCGCAAGCGCCAGGCTGAACAGGGGAATCAGCAATAACTGCACGATGGTGCGTGGACGTAGTGCGCGTTCCAGCTGGTTGTAATCGGCGGCCAGCAGGAAAAACAGTACCGGCACACTCAGGGTGCCCAGGTATTCCACCTTGGACCAGAATATCTTGTCGCGCAGCAAGGTGGAGGACAACTCCAGTGTGGCTGCACCAGCCCAGACCGTGACAGCCAGCATCAGCCAGGCCAGATAGCGGGCTCCGCTTACCTTGCGCCTTTCCCAAGCCAGGATGCCGATGGTGGCAGCACTGAGGGCGGCTAACCCGGAAATGGCTGAAATGGAGGTAAAAACAAGAGACATGAGACCCGCTATGCAAAGTGACTATATTTACCGCAACGTTTTAGTTTAACCCCTGTTGTGCAAGTTTCATTCACATTTTTGTGTCTCTAGGTATAATTACGGCATTCCCGAGGAGCGCTGCGAGGTCAATCCCCAGGCTCGGGCTTCTTGCAAACGGCGCTCACCTGACTAATCTCCGTGCCGATGCCGGAATAGCGGGTGAGCCGCGTTCCGGCCGGCGTGCGAAAGGACTTTGCACGATGGCTGAATTCTCCGATTTTCACGTAGCTGACATCAATCTTGCAGCCTGGGGCCGCAAGGAACTGGCAATCGCCGAAACCGAAATGCCCGGCCTGATGGCGCTGCGTGAAGAATACGCGCACCAGAAGCCGCTGCGCGGTGCCCGCATTGCCGGCTCGCTGCACATGACCATCCAGACTGGCGTGCTGATCGAAACCCTGGTGGAACTGGGTGCCGATGTACGCTGGGCTTCCTGCAATATCTTCTCCACGCAAGACCATGCAGCTGCTGCCATTGCCGCAGCGAATATCCCGGTATTTGCCTTCAAGGGTGAAAGCCTGGATGAATACTGGGAGTTCTCCCACAAGATCTTCGAATGGCCGGAAGGCCAGGAAGCCAACATGATTCTGGATGACGGTGGCGATGCCACCTTGCTGCTGATGCTGGGCAGCAAGGCCGAGCAAGACCGCAGCGTCATCAGCCATCCGTCCAACGAAGAAGAAACCGCGCTGTTTGCTGCCATTGCCCGTTATCTGGAAGTGGACCCGCACTGGTATTCCAAACGCCTGCCGCATATCAAGGGCGTGACCGAAGAAACCACCACTGGCGTGCATCGTCTGTACCAGATGCAAAAAGAAGGTCGTCTGCCGTTCCCGGCCTTCAACGTCAACGACTCGGTGACCAAGTCCAAGTTCGACAACCTGTACGGCTGCCGCGAATCGCTGGTGGATGGCATCAAGCGTGCCACCGACGTGATGATCGCCGGTAAGGTAGCCGTGGTATTGGGCTACGGTGATGTGGGCAAGGGCTGCGCCCAAAGCCTGCGTGGCCTGGGTGCCACCGTGTGGGTGACTGAAGTGGACCCGATCTGCGCGCTGCAAGCCGCGATGGAAGGCTACCGCGTGGTGCGCATGGATGACGTGGCCGATCAGGGCGACATCTTCGTTACCACCACCGGTAATGTGTCGGTGATTACCCACGAGCACATGGTCAAAATGCGCAATAACGCCATCGTGTGCAATATCGGCCACTTCGACAGCGAAATCGAAGTCGCCAGCCTGCGCCAGTACCAGTGGGACAACATCAAGCCGCAGGTTGACCACATCATCTTCCCGGATGGCAAGCGCATCATCCTGCTGGCCGAAGGCCGTCTGGTGAACCTGGGCTGCGCTACCGGCCACCCCAGCTTTGTGATGTCCAACTCCTTCACCAACCAGGTGCTGGCGCAGATGGAAATCTTCCAGCATGGTGAAAAGTACGGCAAGGAAGTCTATGTGTTGCCCAAGCATCTGGACGAGAAGGTGGCCCGCCTGCACCTGAAGCGTATCGGTGCCAACCTGACCGAGCTGTCCGACGAGCAGGCTGCCTACATCAGCGTACCGAAGCAGGGCCCTTATAAGCCGGCGCACTATCGTTATTGATAGCGGGCTGTAAGGCAAACGGACAGGGCAGGGTATGATGCACCTGTCCGTTTTTCTATCTGCGGGCCACTACCGCTTCGACACGCTGCAGTATAAAAACTAAAGCCTGCCGCCCCGAGCAGGGACAGAGACGATCATGAACGAACAGAAAAAAACCTTCAGCTTCGAGTTTTTCCCGCCCAAGACCCCGGAGGGCGTGGCCAAACTGCGCACTACCCGCCAGCAACTGGCCCAGTTCAAGCCACAGTTTTTCTCGGTGACCTTCGGTGCTGGTGGCACCACCCGCGATGGCACCCTGTCCACCGTGCTGGAGATCCGCAGCGAAGGCCATGCGGCGGCACCGCACCTGTCGTGTATCGGCTCGACACGGGAAAACATCAGCGCCATCCTCAACGAATACCGCAATCACGGCATCCGTCACATTGTGGCGCTGCGTGGTGACATGCCGTCCGGTATGGTGGCGGCTGGTGAATTCCGCTATGCCAACGAGCTGGTCGAATTCATCCGCAGCGAGCATGGCGAACATTTCCATATCGAAGTGGCGGCTTATCCGGAATTCCATCCGCAGGCCAAGTCGGCCGAGGACGACCTGAACAATTTCGTGCGCAAGGTAAAAGCCGGTGCCAACTCGGCCATGACCCAGTATTTCTTCAATGCGGATGCCTACTTCCGCTTTGTCGACGAAGCGCAGGCGCGCGGTGTGGACATTCCGATCGTGCCGGGCATCATGCCGATTGCCAACTTCGGCCAGCTTTGCCGCTTCTCCGATATGTGCGGGGCCGAAGTGCCGCGCTGGCTGCGTCAGCGCATGCAATCCTATTACGATGATGCGGCCTCCATTCGTGCCCTGGGTCTGGATGTGGTGACCGAACTGTGTGACCGCCTGCTGGCCAATGGTGCGCCGGGCCTGCACTTCTACACCCTGAACCAGGCTGGCCTGGTGTCCACGGTATGGCAGCGTTTGGGCC
This sequence comes from Aquitalea sp. ASV11, assembly GCF_016429185.1. NCBI lineage: Bacteria > Pseudomonadati > Pseudomonadota > Betaproteobacteria > Neisseriales > Chromobacteriaceae > Aquitalea > Aquitalea sp. ASV11. Next base: position 91,484 of record NZ_JAELUD010000008.1, on the reverse strand, counting down.
TGTAATTGCTGCGCGCTCACGCAATCAAAAAAGCCCGGTTTATGACCGGGCTTTTTTTGTCCACTGCGGCTCAAGCCAATATATGAGGTGGCGTCTGGGCTTGTACCACCTGATTGCGACCCAGGTTCTTGGCGCGATACAGCGCCAGGTCGGCATCCCGCATCAGTTGCTGGCTGGCGTGGTGATTGTCCTGCAAGGTGGCAACGCCAATGCTGATGGTGACCCGGTCGCCAACCGAGCTGTTGCGATGGGCAATGGCCAGTTGCCAGATGGCCTGACGCATGACCTCGGCCAGTGCCAGGCTGTCGGCAGCGTGATAGCCGGGTAACAGGACCCCGAATTCCTCACCACCCACCCGTGCAGCCAACGCTGCCGTGCCAGCCAGCTGCGACTGTATGCACTGCGCAACCTGACGCAGGCACTGATCGCCCGCCAGATGCCCGTAGCTGTCGTTGAATTGCTTGAAGTAATCGATGTCGATCTGCATCACGCTCAGGCTCTGCTGCTGGCTACGTGCCTGGGTGAAGCATTCCAGCAACTGCTCATCAAAATAGCGCCGGTTGGCAATACCGGTGAGGCCGTCACTGAAGGCCATGCGTGCCAGGTCGGCATTGGCATTGCGCAATTGTTGCTGGGTGCTGCTCAGGGTTTGCAATTGCTGGCGGCGGATGATGGTATTGGCCAGTGTTTCACCCAGCAGACGGGCTTGCTGCTGCTCCTTGCCCTGCCACTGGCGTTGGCGGCTTACCATATCGCAGCCGAACAAACCGATCGGCCGGCCCATATGGTCGATGCGCAGCATGAACAGGCTTTGCACCTGATGGCTTTCCAGCTCATGGCGTTCCAGCGTGGCGCTGGCGGGCAGGGCGGACAAGGCATCCAGTGACAGCACGCCAAATTGCTGCAATTGCTGCCAGGCGAAGCTGCGCTGTTGCAGGCTTTCTCCCAGCAAGGTGTGGGTGGTGGGAGAAATGCCGGAGGCGCACCATTCATGCACGGTGTCGACCAGCCACGCGTCGGAGAAGCTCACCAGATAACAGCGCTCCACCTGCATGAACTGGCCGATTTCTCCCAGCGCCATGTCGGTGGCCTGATCAATGTCGTGTAACGGGATATTGATGAAGCGGGTGGAGATACCGGCAATCAGCTGCTGAAAGCGCAGTAGCTGGTCCAGCTCCCGGGTGCGTTCGGCCACCAGCCTTGCCAGTTCGTCGCGATGGCTGGCCAGCTCGTTTTCAATTCCGCTGCGTTCGGCCAGATGACGGTTGATATTGTCGCTCATGCTGCGAAAGGCACGTGCCAGTTCGCTCAGCTCATTATCCACCACCTGATCGGGTGAGCCGGGCAGCAAGGGGGGCAATGCCTGGCCTGGTTGATAATTGCGTACTGTTTGCGCCATGTCCTGCAGCGGCTTCACCAACTGGCGGTTGAACAGCCACCACAACAACAGGGCAAGGCCAAAAAAGCCCAGCAGAAACTGCAAGGTGGCACTGAGCACTTCATGCCACATGGCCTGGTAGACCGGTTGGCGCGAAACCAGCAGTTGCAAGGTGCCAATGCTGTCCTTGCCATGCGGGGAGGCCAGCGGCAGGTGATATTCCTCACGGTTGTACTGGTCTTGCAGGGCCGGGTTGTCGTAGCGCAGGGACTGACCCAGTTCGGTACGCACTTCCACGCTTTGCACACCCGGAATCTGCCCAATCAGCCGCAGCTGCAACTGGATGGCCGGAATGTCCACATCCCAGGCGCTTTGTCCCAGCAGCGGCAGGTAAAGACGGGAAACCGTGTCCGGAATGGCATTCATCTCCCGCTGCCCGTCGCGCCATACCACCACGGCCTTGAGCGTGATGACGGCCACGCCAAACAGCAGGGTATACAGCAGTAACTGCCATATCAGCTGGCGGGTGAGTCGGCGGGTGGGCATGAACAAACTCCTAGTTCAGCAGTGTGCTGAAGCCAAAGGCATAGCGTTGCAATGCCGGATTGGCGAATTTGCTGAATTGCCTGAAACGGATGCCCTTGTAATCATTATCGGCGAATAACTGTAAAAAGCGTTGCGCTTGTTGACGGGAGACCGTGCTGAAAATGGTGGGGTGCAGCTGTAGTCCCTCGCTGGCAAAGTCATGACCGTGATGGTAATCGTACAGCAGCACCAGGCTCCATGCACCGGTCATGAAATGGCCGGCGGCCAGGGCGGCAAGCTTGTCATCACGTCTTTCCTGCATGGCGCGCGGTGAATTGTTGATGGCACTGAGCAATACCGTCTTTCCGGCCTGCTTGCCACTTTGGCGGATGGCTTCTTCCATGCCGAACGCCATTTCATCATTGGCTGCCCATACCAGATTGATCTGCGGATAACGCTGCAACAGCCACAGACCTTGCTGCATTGCGCGTTTGCTTTCCCATTCGCCATAAACCAGCTGGGTCAATGTGGCATTGGGTGTGGTGGCCAGTATCTGGCGTGCGCCTTCCACGCGCTGGGTGGAAGCTGGTGTGGAGCGATCGCCAGCCACCATCAGTACATGTAACGGGGTGTCGGCCGGAAAATGCCGGGATGCTTCATCCAGCAGGGCTTTCATGGTGAGGCTGCCCGCCATGGCATTGTCTGGTGTCAGCGAACCCAGCCAGTATTTGAGCCGTTGTCGTGGCAGGCCGCTGGTTTGCAGTTGGGCGGGAGTCAAGGGGTTGAAGCTGAGAAAACAGGGGATGCCGGCCTGATCGGCCAGCGACAGCATGGCTGGTCCGGCCAGTTTTTCATTGACCAGCAGCAGGTAGTCCGGCTTGCGACGTCGCTGGGTGACGGCCTGCACCAGCTTCACCATCTGCACGGGGTCGCGCTCGGCGGACAGCACTTCCAGCTGGATGTCGAGCTGATCGGCAGCGGCCTGCATCGCACGGACCGCGCTCAGCCAGAAGGCTTCATTCTGGTGCCCCGGCGAAATGAATGTGACCGTAAATGCCGCTGCCTGGTTGTGCAACATTATTGCAACAACCAGGACAAGAAGCCGGATCGCGTGGATCACCTGCATGCCGGGGCCTTTATTCAATCCTCCTGCGTTCATTATCGGACTTGGCAAGGACTTCTGCAGCGCAAGTGGCTCAAATACTTCTGAGCTGGCTGAGCGGCAATGAAGTCGTACGCTTGATCTCTTTCAGGACGAAGCTGGACTTCACATCCTCAACGCCTTGCTGCTGCAGCAGCTCATCCATGACAAAGCGCGAGAAATGTTCCAGATCTTCAAAATAAACTTGCAAGAGATAGTCCATTTCGCCGGTCATTGCAAAGCAATTGATAACTTCCGGCCAGCGTTGCACGGCATCAATAAAACTTTGCACATGGGTATTGCCGCGCTTCTCCAGCACGACACGGACATAGGCCTGCAAGCCGAGGCCGATTTTGGCCGGGTCCAGCAGCGCGACGTACTGTCGAATCACGCCGGATTCTTCCAGCTGTTTCAAGCGTCTCAGGCAAGGTGATGGCGAGAGCGCGACTCTTTCCGCAAGTTCCACATTGGTCAACCTGCCATTGAGCTGAAGCTCGGACAGGATGCGCAAGTCTGTCTTATCTAGCGTAAGACTTGGCATATAAACTCCTCTGATTTGAAATTTTTGAAATTATATTTCTAGTTATTATGTATCTGGGGGATGTTAGCAAGAAAATTGCCCGGCCTTTTCCCTAGAATAAAAAGCCTAGCCCGGACATTTTACACGGTGGCAACAGATCACTGGATAATGTCGGCAACGATGGAGGAGAAGCCCGGTGAGACACACAAAATCGTGCCGCCGGGGCAAAGACAGCGCCACCCCTGATCGCAGCACACTGCGTATCCGGTGTGCGCCTGCACGTACGGCAACACGCAGCCATCAACCCGCATCCCGTGCGCGGTAGCTGCCGGGCCTGCCTGCGCCGTTCCCCTCCCTTGCTTTTGCCGATTGCCACCGCGTTGGTTCGCTGGCCTTGCTTGCCACCACCACACCTGGTCTGACCGTCCGGATTCTTGCCATCTGCAGCAACCGGGCACGTGCAAAGGAAAGAGGAGAGAAAATGAAAATGGAAACACCGCTGCATAACCCGCTGGCTACCGACGGCTTTGAGTTTGTCGAATACACTGCCCCCACTGCCGAAGGCATTGCCGATTTGCGCCAGCTGTTCCTGTCGCTGGGCTTTGTCGAAGTGGCACGGCATCGCAGCAAGAATGTCAGCCTGTACCGCCAGGGTGACATCAACTTCATCCTGAATGGCGAGCCTACCCAGCCGGCCAACGAATTCGGCAAGGTACATGGCCCGTCCGCCTGTGCCATGGCCTGGCGGGTGAAGGATGCGGCCAAGGCGTATGAATATGCGCTGGCGCACGGTGCCAAACCCTATGTGCGCCCCATCGGCATGATGGAACTGAACATCCCGGCGGTGGAGGGTATTGGCGGCTCGGCGCTGTACTTTGTCGACCGTTACGGCCCTGCGCACAATATCTACGATGTGGATTTCCTGCCGCTGGACGGCGTGGAGCAGCACCCGGCTGGTGTCGGCCTGTATGAGATCGACCACCTGACCCACAATGTTTTCCGCGGCAATATGGCCAAGTGGGCCGGTTTCTACGAAAACATCGGCAATTTCCGCGAAATCCGCTATTTCGACATCGAAGGCAAACTCACCGGCCTGGTATCCAAGGCCATGACCAGCCCTTGCGGCAAAATCCGCATCCCCATCAATGAGTCCTCCGACGACAAGAGCCAGATCGAGGAATTCCTGCGCGAATATCATGGCGAAGGCATCCAGCACATTGCGCTGACCACCCGCGACATCTACCAGACGGTGGAAACGCTGAAGGCCGCCGGTACCCGCTTCCTGGATACGCCGGACACCTATTACGACAAGGTGGACAGCCGCGTGGCTGGCCATGGCGAAGACCTGGCCCGCCTGCGCAAGAACAGCATCCTGATCGACGGTGCACCGGTGGAAGGCGCGGGCATCCTGTTGCAGATCTTCACCGAAACCGTCATCGGGCCGATTTTCTTCGAAATCATCCAGCGCAAGGGCAACGAGGGCTTTGGCGAGGGCAACTTCCGTGCCTTGTTTGAATCCATCGAAGAAGACCAGATCCGCCGCGGCGTGCTGAAGGCGGATTAAGGCAAGCAGAACAAGGTGGCAGATGGTGGCACCGTCTGCCTCTGTGCACAGCTCTCCCTGCATGGCGGCCAGCCATGCAGGCAAGGAATGGCCCATGCGTAAATGGATAGGATTCCCGCACCGGGAAGGGACAATTTCCCGTCAGGCCCACGCCGATTTACCGGCGGAGGGTATTTATGAACGTGAAGTCGGGCGTAGCGGTTTTTTTGGCCCTGCCACGCATCTGCATCACAAGCACCCGCCCACTGGCTGGTCGGCATGGGAAGGGCCGCTCAAGCCGCGTGCCTTCGACCTGAACGAACTGCCCAAGGACGTGGCAGCCCCCTGGTCCGCCCCGCTGGTGTTGCACAACAGCCAGTGCCAGTTGCGCATCTGGACCTGCTCCCAGGCCATGACCCAGCTGTACCGCAATGGTGACGGCGATGACATGCTGTTCATCCATGCCGGTAGCGGCGAGCTGTTTTGCGACTACGGCCACCTGAGCTACCGCGATGGCGATTACATCCTGATTCCGCGCTCCACCAACTGGCGCATCGAACCGGCCGAAACCACCACCATGCTGCTGATTGAAGCCAGCAACGGGGCATATCAGCTGCCGGACAAGGGCATTGTCGGCCCGCATGCGATTTTCGACGAAGCCATGCTGGATGTCCCGGCCATCGACGATGCCTTCAGGGCGCAGCAGACCGAAGACGAATGGCAGGTGGTGATCAAGCGCCACAATGTGCTGTCTACCGTCACCTACCCGTTCAATCCGCTGGATGCCATCGGCTGGCATGGCAATATCGCGGTGGCGCGGATCAACTGGCGCGATATCCGGCCACTGATGAGCCATCGTTATCATCTGCCGCCCTCGGCACACAGCACCTTTGTGGCCGACGGCTTTGTCATCTGCACCTTTGTGCCGCGTCCGATCGAATCGGACCCCGGTGCGCTCAAGGTGCCGTTCTATCACAACAACGACGACTACGACGAAGTCATCTTCTACCACGCAGGCGACTTCTTCAGCCGCGACAATATCAAGCCCGGCATGCTCACCTTCCACCCCGCCGGCTTTACCCATGGCCCGCACCCCAAAGCCTTTGCCAAGGCGATGAGCGAGCCGAAAAAGTTCACCGACGAAGTGGCGGTGATGATCGATACCCGCAACGCGCTGGAGCAGGGGCCCGGCCTGCCTGCCGTGGAGTGGACGGGCTATGTGGACAGCTGGAAGCCCAAGACCTGAACCAGACACCGGGCGGCTGGCGTGATGAGCCATACCGCCCGTCAAGGAAAGCACACCGATGAAACTTGCCACCTACCGCAACCACACCCGCGATGGCCAGCTGATGGTTGTCAGCCGCGATCTCACCCGCGCCATCGCCGTACCGCATATCGCCGCCAGCCTGCAGGCTGCGCTTGATGACTGGAGCCATTGCGAGCCTGCCTTGCAGGAGATTTATGCCGCCCTGAACCAGGGGACGGTCAACGGTGCCGTCAGCTTTGACCAGTCCGCCTGCCACAGCCCGCTGCCACGTGCCTACCAGTGGGCAGATGGCAGTGCTTACCTTAATCATGTGGAACTGGTACGCAAGGCGCGTGGCGCCGAAGTACCGGCCAGTTTCTACCAGGACCCGCTGATGTATCAGGGCGGGTCGGACACCTTCCTGCCGCCACATGCCGACATTCCGCTGGCCGATGTCAGCTGGGGGCTGGATTTTGAAGGCGAAGTGGCAGTGATTACCGACGATGTGCCGCTGGGCAGCCAGCCTGGTGATTGCGCCGCACATATCCTTCTGCTGATGCTGGTGAACGATATCACCCTGCGCAACCTGATTCCGGCCGAGCTGGCCAAGGGTTTCGGCTTCTTCCAGAGCAAGCCGGCCACGGCCTTCTCGCCGGTGGCGGTAACGCCGGACGAGCTGGGCCAGACCTGGCACGACAGCAAGGTACATCTGCCGCTGCGGGTGGAATACAACGGCAAGCTGTATGGCCAGCCACAGTGCGGAGTGGAAATGCAGTTCAACTTTGCCCAGCTGGTGGCGCATGTGGCCAAGACCCGTGCGCTGGCGGCAGGCTCCATTGTTGGTTCCGGCACCATTTCCAATCATGACCGTGCCACCGGCTCCTGCTGCCTGGCCGAGCAGCGCATGATCGAGATCATCGAACAGGGCGCACCCGTCACGCCCTTCATGCAGCCAGGCGACCGCATCCGTATCGAAATGCTGGATGCTGCGGGCCATTCCATCTTCGGTCGCATCGATCAGCAGGTAGCTGCCCATGACTGAGCGCGTGCTGTATGGCTACTACCGCTCCAGTGCCGCTTACCGGGTGCGAGTTGCGCTGAATCTCAAGGGCCTCTCCTACCGGCAGCAGGCGGTCAACCTGCTCAAGGGCGAACAGCGCGATCCGGCCTATCTGGCGCTCAACCCGCAAGGGCTGGTGCCAGCCTTGCTGGATGGCGGCCTGTTGCTGACCCAGTCGCTGGCCATCTGCGAGTATCTGGACGAAGCCTATCCGGATACGCCAGCGCTGCTGCCGCGCGACTTGCACGAACGGGCAAGGGTGCGGGCGCTGGCCTTGAGCATTTGCGCCGACATCCACCCGCTGCACAATGCCCGTGTCCTGAAATATCTGGAAGGCGAACTGGAGCAGCCAGAAGCGGCGAGGCTGCAATGGATACGCCACTGGATTGCCACTGGATTTGAGGCACTGGAACAGCAATTGGCGGCCAAGCCGCAGCCCTTCGCCTGCGGTGATGCCCCCGGCCTGCTGGATGTCTGCCTGGTGCCACAGGTATTTGCCGCGCGGCGCTTCGGGCTGGATCTGACGCCGTATCCGCACATCGTGCGCATTGATGCCGCCCTGGCCAGCTTGCCAGCCTTTGCTGCGGCACATCCGGCGCGGCAGGCGGATGCGCCGCCGGTTTGATAAGGTAAATAGCACCACTTGCTTTAATTCAGCGGTATTTTCAGCCTTTTTGAAAAATGTCTTGACGCAGCTGGTCTGCTCTGATTTAATGCGTGGCTCTGATGACGCGAAAGCGTAGCAGTGATGGCCAGTTAGCTCAGTTGGTAGAGCAGCGGATTGAAAATCCGCGTGTCCGTGGTTCGATTCCGCGACTGGCCACCAACATCACCGCAGCTGTCAGACGGCCAGTTAGCTCAGTTGGTAGAGCAGCGGATTGAAAATCCGCGTGTCCGTGGTTCGATTCCGCGACTGGCCACCAGAATTCACGCAAAAGCCAAGCTCAATGCTTGGCTTTTTGCATTTCTGCTCCCGCCGCAGTGTAGTCCTGCAGCTACATGGCAGGGGGTGTAAAATCGCTTGCTCCCCCACTCAAGCGGAGTCCTGCCGTGTATCGTTTCATCGCCTCCGATCTGGACGGCACCTTGCTGGATGAACACCACTGCGTCAACGCGCTGACTGCGCAAACCCTGCAACAACTGGAAGCACGCGGCCTGCATTTTGCGCTGGCCACCGGCCGTCATTATCTGGATGTAAAAGGCATCCGGGATGCTCTGGGCATTGCCGCCTATCTGATCAGCTCCAATGGCGCGCGCGTGCATGACCCGGACAACCGCCTGATCCACAGCAGCAATCTGGACCCCGCCATCGTGCGCCAGATTGCCCAGCCGGAATTTGCTGCCGGGACGGTGCTGAATTTCTATCTGGATGATGCCTGGCTGATCGACCAACCCTACCAGTACCTGCTGGATCTGCATGCTGACTCCGGCCTGCACTACCAGGTCGCACCCCTGCATCAGCATGATGGGGCAGGAGTGGCCAAGGTCCTCTACATTGCGGACCATGCCCATTTGCTGACTGTCGAGGCCAAGCTGCATCAGGCCTTGGGTGAGCGTGCCTATATCACCTTCTCGGCGGATAACTGTCTGGAAGTGATGGCACCCGGCGTATCCAAGGGCCATGCGCTGCAACTGGTGCTGGACGAGCTGGCTATCGACACCGCTGATTGCCTGGCGTTTGGCGATGGCCAGAACGATATCGAACTGCTGCAAACCGTGGGCCACCCGCGGGTGATGGCCAATGCCCACCCGAGGCTTGCATCGCAGCTGCCGCAGGCGCAAACCGTGGCCAGCAATGCACAGTCCGGCGTGGCCCTGCATCTGCGCCAGTTATTCGCCCTGTAGCCGCCGGGCGTTGTTCCGCACGCAATGAAAAATGGCTGCCATCGGCAGCCATTTTGATTGTTGATACTTGGCATCTCGCTTTCTTGCGAGAAAGCGAGGCTCCCTTTCAAGGAAAGGGCGGGGGGATTGGGAATCGATGGGAAGGCTGCGGAATCAAGCAGTGAATCGAAAGGCCCGGCTTTGCCGGGTCCCATACCATCGCACCAAATTACTGTGGCAGCAGCCTGAGGCTGCCTGAGGCAGCCCTTGTCGTTTTTGCGGAGCCTGATCAGCCCTGCAAGGCTTGCGCCAGTGCGCCGGCCTTGTCACCAACAATCAGATGCCAGGTACCCGGCTGGGTCTGCACGCAGGCCATGACCCCGGCTTCGCGGGCCGCTGCTTCATTCAGGCTGGCCGCCTGTTTCAGCTGCACGCGCAGGCGGGTGTGGGCAATGGCTTCCACCTGCTGCACATTGCCACGGCCACCCAGTGCGGCCAGGATGGCTGCGGCTGTGGCGGCCAGTTGCGGGTCGGCCGGGGTGCTGCTGACTGCTGCCGGAGCATGGGCTGTTGCAGTGGCTGCACTGGCTGCTGCTGCCGCAGGCAGTTCCGCATCGTCACCAGCGGTTTTCAGGTAGATCTCCATATCGGTTTTCAGGTTTTCCGATTGCGGCCCGAAAATGGCCTGAATGCCGCTGCCTACCTGAACCACGCCGGATGCACCCATGGCCTTGAGCTTGGCCTGGTCCACCTGTGCCGGATTTTTCACGGCAATACGCAGACGGGTGATGCAGGCATCCAGATTGGTGATGTTGCTGCGGCCGCCAAAGGCCAGTACCAGGGCGCGGGCGCGCTGGTCTTCGCTTACCGCACCTTCGCTGCTGCTGTCTTCATCTTCACGACCCGGTGTTTTCAGGTTGAATTTCAGGATGACGAAGCGGAACACGCTGTAGTAGATGACGGCGTAGATCGGCCCCAGGATGAACACATACCAGGCATGGTGCGATTTGTTGCCGATCAGGTTGAACATCAAAAAGTCGATGCCACCTTGCGAGAAGGTGAAGCCCATGTGCATGTCCAGCGAGTTGGCCACGAACTGGGCCGATGCTGCCAGGCAGGCGTGGAGGAAATACAGCACCGGAGCCACGAACAGGAAGGCGAATTCGATGGGTTCGGTAATACCGGTCAGGAAGGAAGTCAGCGCGGCGGAAATCATGATGCCGCCCACTTTCACACGGTTTTCCGGCTTGGCGGTGTGCCAGATGGCGATGGCAGCAGCCGGCAGGCCGAACATCTTGAACAGGAAGGCACCGGACAGCACGCCTGCAGTCGGATCACCGGCAAAGAAGCGGTTGATGTCGCCGTGGATGTGTTTGCCGCTGGCATCGACAAAGTCGCCCATTTCAAAGAAGAAGGGCACGTTCCAGATGTGGTGCAGGCCAAACGGAATCAGCAGACGCTCGACGAAACCATACACGGTGGCGGCAGTGCGCGGGTCGCTCACGGCAGCCCATTGCGAGAAGGTCTTGATGGCACCACCGATGGGCGGCCAGACGAAGGACAGTACCGCACCCAGCACGATGGCGGCCACCGCGGTGACGATGGGCACAAAGCGCTTGCCGGCAAAGAAGCCCAGGTATTGTGGCAGGCTGATGCGGTAGTACTTGTTGAACATGTATGCCGCCAGCCCACCGGCCAGTATGCCGCCGAACACGCCGGTCTGGATGGACGGCATGCCCATGATGGTGTCGGGTTTCACGCCCAGCAGCCCGGCCATGACGCCCAGCGTGGTGGTCATCACCAGGAAGCCGATGGTGGCGGCAATGGCGGCCACACCGTCGTTTTCGGTAAAGCCCAGCGCCACGCCCACGGCAAAGATCAGCGGCAGGTTGCCGAAAATCACGTCACCGGCGTTTTTCATCAGCGACAGGATGGCAAGCAGCACGGTGCTCTGGGTGTGGAAGTCGGTGGCGCCAATGCCCAGCAACAGGCCGGCTACCGGCAGTACGGCAACAGGCAGCATCAGTGCCTTGCCGATTTTCTGCAGAAAAGCGAAGGATTGATCAAACATGATAGTGATTCCTGCGTAATGCTCCCGCCTGCGTCAGCAGGCGAGGAGCCAGCACCGTCCGGGCAAAGCCGGACGGCAGGTTCGTCGCGCTTAGCGCGCCTGTTGTGCCAGATGGGCGCGCACTTCGGCTACCGTTCCCAGTGCCAGCACCTGTTGGGCCAGCGTACGGCATTCGTCCATGCTCCAGCGTGCCAGTGTGGCCTTGACGCTGGCTACGGCCGGGGTGCTGACCGATAGTTCGGTCACGCCCAGGCCTACCAGTACCGGCGCGGCGCGTTCGTCCGACGCCAGTCCGCCGCACACGCCCACCCACTTGCCGTGGGCGCGGGCACCGTCGCAGGTCATGGCAATCATGGCCAGCACGCCCGGATGCAAGGCATCGGCCTGCTTGGCCAGTTGCGGATGGCCACGGTCCATCGCCAGTACGTACTGGGTGAGGTCGTTGGTGCCGATGGAGAAGAAATCCACTTCCGGCGCAAAACGCGCAGCCAGGATGGCGGCAGACGGTACTTCCACCATGATGCCTACCTTGACCTCGGCATGGCCGCTGGCAGCTTGTTCTTCGGCCAGAATGGCCTTGGCGGCGCGCAGTTCGTCCAGGGACGCCACCATGGGGAACATGATGTGCAGGCGGGTGAGCGGAGCGGCTTGCAGAATGGCACGCAACTGGGTGCGCAGCAGGTCTGGGCGGTCCAGGCTGACGCGGATGCCGCGCAGGCCGAGGAAGGGGTTGTCTTCCTTGGGCAGCGGCAGGTAGGACAGCGGCTTGTCGCCACCTACGTCCAGCGTGCGCACTACCAGCGGGTGATCGCTGCCCAGCTCGCGGGCCACCGCGCAGTATTCGGCAGCCTGTTCGGCTTCGGACGGTGCGGTGTCGCGGTTGTCGAACAGGAATTCCGAACGCAACAGGCCCACGCCTTCGGCACCGGCTTTCACGGCATCACGGGCATCGGCGGCATTGCGGATATTGGCCACCACTTCGATACGGCTGCCATCGCTGGTTTGTCCCGGCTGCTGCGACATGGCCTGTTCGGCGGCGCGACGTTCGGCCAGACGGGCGATGGCGGCTTCGGCTTCGGTCTTCTCGGCGGCGGTGGGGGCAATGTTCAGCGTGCCGGCAGTGCCGTCCAGAATCACCTCACGGCCATCTTGCAGCGCCAGTGCAGCTTGCGAGATACCGCAAATGGCGGGAATGCCCAGCGAGCGGGCCAGAATGGCCACATGGCTGGTGGCACCGCCAGTGCGGGTGCAGAAACCCAGTACCTTGCTCGGGTCCAGCGCGGCGGTGTCGGACGGTGCCAGGTCTTCGGCAATCAGGATGGAACCGGCCGGTACGTCCAGCTCGGCTTGCTTGACGCCAGCCAGCAAGGCCAGCACGCGGCGGCCTACATCGCGGATGTCGTTGGCGCGTTCACGCAGCAGGGCGTTGTCCTGCGCTTCCAGACGGGCAGAGTAGGCACTGAAGGCGGCACGCCAGGCCCAGGCAGCGGATTTGCCATCGGCCAGGCTGGCATAGGTCAGGGCCAGCAGGTCCGGGTCTTGCAGCAGTTCCTGATGCATGGACAGGATGGCGCGCTTGGCCTGGTCTTGCAGCTGGGCCTTGATGGCTTCGATCTGCTCGGCAGCTTCTTCCGTGGCGCGGGTGAAGTTTTGCTGTTCCACCACGCCGGCGGCACCGGCTTCCACCACGTCGAATTCTTGCAGGCGGTGATGGAAGATACGGCCAATGGCGATGCCGGGCGAAGCACCCACGCCAGCCAGCACGCCAGCGCTGTCCTGTTGCACTGGCTGGGTAGCAGCCGGGGCAGCTGCGGCCGGCGCTTCGTCCAGGCTCTCACCGCAGCGGTCCAGCAGCAGTTGGGACAGTTCGGCAATCGCAGCGGCGGCATCCGGGCCGGTGGCCAGTACCCGCACCTGATCGCCGTTGACGGTAGCCAGGCCCATGATGCCGACTACCGATTTGGCATTGGCCACCTTGTCGCCCAGTTGCAGCTGGATATCCGCTGCAAAGCGTTTGGCGGCGCTGGCAAATACCGCAGCCGGACGGGCATGCAGGCCGGCCGGGTTGGTCAGGGTGATGGTTTCCGAACTCAGGGTTTCGCCTTCGGCCTGGCTGGCGGCTTCTGCGCTGCCTTGCAGGTCCAGCGTCATGATGATGCTCTTGCCTGCTTCGACCAGACCGCTGGCGCAGGTGAGCTTCTCCACCACTTCACCATTGGTGATGATGATCTGGGTGAGCAGGCTGGGGGCGGTGCAGGCGACCAGGTCGAGGTCGAAGTCGATCAAGGCCTGGCCGGCCTTCACCTGCTGGCCTTGCTCCACCAGCGGCACAAAGCCTTCGCCCTTGAGCATGACGGTGTCGATGCCGATATGCACCAGCACTTCGACGCCATTGTCCGAGGTGATGGTCAGTGCATGATGCGCAGTATGAATATTGCTTACAGTACCGCTGACCGGAGCCAGCAGCGAGCAGGAGGTCGGGTCCAGGGAAATGCCGTCACCCACCATTTTGCCGGCGAAAACCGGGTCGGGGACGGTATCCAGAGCGACCAGCCACCCGGAAAGGGGGGCGAGAATGTCCAGTCGTGGCGCGGGAGAGCCCATGTGAAACTCCTCAGGAGTTGATTGCAACAGTTATTTTATTACGAGCGATTGTTGGGGCAGGATTAAGCCGCAACTCGGCGCGTAAGGCAAGTGCCTAATCAGCCCGTTAAACGCAAGAATGTTGTTATTGCAGGATTAAACCCGGTTTTCTGCTGAATGTGTAGGCAGTTTGCAACTGTCTGCATCATGCCAATATTGTAATTTAGCTACAGCAAGGATGTGAAACTGGCTTGATGGCCGTCAACAAAATGGCGGGTGAGTGCAACCGCAATGCCACACCCTTGAACCGCGATGTCCGGCTCAGTATGGCAGCCATGCGTTCAGCATAGCGGGATGGCGTGGGCTGGCAAGGCCGCAGTGCCCGGGCCGGAACGCAAAAACGCGGCCTGCCAGAGCTGGCGTGCCGCGTGAGAGATGGGGGATAAGTCGGTTTACTGCTGTTGACGGCCAGCAGGTTCACCCAAGAAGAACAGTGCCAGCGAGCTGGTGATCAGGAAGGCGGAATATTCCCAGCCGCCGCCCTGATTGGTGAACATCCAGCCATTGGCACCATGCACCAGTACGATGGTGCCGGCCAGCAGCGGCACCAGCGCCAGTGCAACCCAGCGTGCTTTCAGTCCCAGGATCAGCAGCAGGCCACCACCGATTTCAGCGGCCATCGACAGATAGCCGACAAAGCCGGGCAGGCCGAGGCTGGAGAAGAACTGGGCAGTACCGGCCGGGCCGAAGACAAACAGCTTGGTAGCACCATGTGCCAGATACATCAGGCCCAGGGATACGCGCAGAATCAGGGCGGAAAGTGCGGGAGAGGTGGTGTTCATGGCAATACTCCTGTAGCGGTTAAAGCCCGTTTGTGGATGGGCGGTGGCAGTGGGAGTATTTGACCATGCACTTATCGCTTGATAAACATGCTATAAATGAAGAAATTATTTACTAATTGGAAATTGTATGGACAGATTCTCGGAAATCCGCGCCTTTGTCACCGTGGCCGAGCAAGGCAGCTTTGCCGCTGCAGCGGACAGGCTGGACCTGTCGCGTGCCATGGTAACCAAGCTGGTATCGGCACTGGAGGCCCGGCTGGGCGTCCGGCTGATGCATCGTACCACCCGTCGCCTGTCGCTGACCGAAGCGGGTGAAACCTATCTGGCGCAAGGCGGCGCACTGCTGGCGGAACTGGAAGACCTGGACGCGCTGCTGTCGCAAGGTGCCAGCAAGGCCAGCGGCCGCTTGCGGGTGACGGCACCGGTTTCTTTCGGCATGCGCTTTCTGGGACGGGCGATTGCCGGTTTCCAGCGCCAGCATCCGCAGGTGGAGGTGGAACTGTCGCTGAACGACCGCAAGGTGGATCTGGTAGATGAAGGCTTTGACCTGGCAATCCGCGTGTCCAATCTGGACGATTCCAGCCTGATTGCCCGGCCGCTGGCCAAGGTGCGAGACCGTCTGTGTGCGTCACCGGACTATTTGCTGCGCCACGGCGTGCCGCAGCATCCGGACGAACTGGCCCAGCATGATTGCCTGATCTACACCCTGATCAATCAGCCCCATTTGTGGGAATACCAGGGGCCGGATGGCCAGCCGGGCAAGGTGCGCATCAAGGGCAGCCTGCGTGCCAATAATGGCGACATCCTCACCGACGCCGCCGTGCATGGCATGGGCATTACCCGTCAGCCGGAATTCCTGCTACAGCAAGCATTGGCAGCAGGACAGCTGCAAACCATTCTGGATGACTACCACTGGACCTGCCTGGATGTGTCCGCCGTGTACCCGGTGCGTCGCCATGTGCCGGGCAAGGTAAGGGTATTTGTGGACTTTCTGGTCGATTTTTTTGCCCAGCAAAAAAACAGCCCGTCGTATGACGGGCCATAAGCTGACTGAAAGGTCGAACGAGGTACAACATTAATCAGTGCTTGGCGGGCGGTGCATCCGGTTCCGGCAGCACTTCACCATTGAGCACGCGCTGCATGCGGTCGGTATCCAGCGCCTTTTCCCACTTGGCCACCACCACGGTGGCCACGCCATTGCCGATCAGGTTGGTGATGGCGCGTGCTTCGGACATGAAGCGGTCCACACCAATCAGCAGCGCCAGGCCTTCCACCGGCAGCTTGCCGCCCAGCGTGGCCAGCGTGGCCGCCAGGGTGATGAAACCACCGCCGGTGACGGCTGCTGCGCCCTTGGAGGTGAGCAGCAATACGCCGATGATGCCCAGCTCTTCACCCAGGCTCAGTTGCACATTGGTAGCCTGGGCAATGAAGATGGCCGCCATGGTCAGGTAGATGGACGTACCGTCCAGGTTGAAGGAGTAACCTGTCGGAATCACCATACCCACCACCGGTTTGGCGCAGCCCAGGTGTTCCATCTTCTTCATCATGCCCGGCAGGGCGGATTCGGACGAAGACGTACCCAGCACCAGCACGATTTCTTCCTTGATGAAGGCCAGGAACTTGAAAATGCTGAAGCCGTTGAAGCGGGCGATCGCGCCCAGCACGATGAAGACGAAGGCAAAGCAGGTGAGGTAAACGCAGGCCATCAGGAAGCCCAGCTGTTTGAGCGAACCCACACCGTATTTGCCGATGGTGAAGGCCATGGCACCGAACGCACCGATCGGGGCCAGCTTCATCAGCATGTTGATCACGCCGAACAGCGCATGCGAGAACTCGTCCAGCATGGAAATGACGGTCTTGCCGCTGCTGCCCATGCGGGTGAGCGCCAGGCCCAGCAATACCGAAAACAGCAGCACTTGCAGGATTTCACCGGTGGCAAACGCGCCCACCACGGTATCCGGAATAATGTGCAGCAGGAAGTCGACGGTATTCATGTCCTTGGCGCCGGCGGCAAACTTGGCTACCGACTTGGCGTCAAGGGTGTGCGGGTCCACATTCAGGCCGGCACCGGGTTGCAGCAGGTTCACCACCACCAGGCCAATCACCAGCGCCAGCGTAGTCACGACTTCAAAGTAAAATAGTGCCTTCACGCCAACACGGCCCACTTCCTTCATGTCGCCCATCTTGGCAATGCCCACCACCACGGTGGAGAAAATGATGGGGGCGATCATCATCTTGATCAGCTTGATGAATGCATCACCCAAAGGCTTCATCTTGGCGGCGGCTTCCGGATAGAAAGCCCCCATCAGTACGCCGATGGAGATGGCAACCAGCACCTGGAAATACAGGCGCGAGTGGAGCGGTGTTTTGGCTTGCATGTCTGGTCTCTTGTTCTCGGATATTCAGAGGTTGAGCGTTGTTCCGGATCCTGATGGATCCTGTTGTTGCTTGCATCCTAGCAAGCGCTGGGTCTTTGGCTAATTGCTGATATCCCTAAGCCAAGCTGGAAAATACGGATTTGTCGCCGGTATATTTAAATTTCCAGAAAATTCCTAGTAAAAAATTGGTTATTTACTGGACTTTATGTCTGCTTTATCCCATTGTGCATTTCCTGTTCCGAGCAAAGAATTTCACCTTTAGGTCAGTATCCGCTTTCAGACCCGTGCGTTGTTTAAGCAAGGCCCCTGTCCAAGCTGCTTGATTCTGATGTTTTCGGTGGACGATCAAGTCCGCAGAACGTTAAAGGATAATTTTCATGGTGAAGGCCGACCCGATTCCTGCCGAAGTGCGCGAACGCATCCATCGCGTTGCCGCCGAGCTCTATGCCAAGTCAGGTTACCAGTCATTGCCTGCGCTGGACGATGTGCGCAAATGTGCCAATGTCGATATGAATGTGGCCAGTCTGGTACTCAAGGAGTGGCGCAAGATTCAGCCGGTCAGCCCCGAGCCACTGGGAAGCAAGCTGCCTGCGCCGGTTGAGGAAGCTGGCCTGGCAGCGATTGATGCTGTCTGGCTGCATGCCCAGCAGTTTGCCAATCAGCATTTGCGTGCAGCCCAGGCAGGCTGGCAAACCGAGCGTGAAGAACTGGATGCGCTGCGCGCCGAGTTGGCAGAGGCCTTCGAACGCCAGGCGGCCGAGCTGGATGCGACCAGTCAGCAGCTGAGCATGGTGTTGGCACTCAATGCCCGTCAGCAACAGGAGCTGGAGCGTGCTGCCCCACGTCTGGATGAGTCTGCCAGTCGGCTGGGAGAGACCGAAACGCGGCTGGTGACGGTGGAGCGAGAGCTGGGTGAAACCCACGAGAAACTGGCGCAATCCTACGACGATGTACGCGCACTACGCCAGCAGTGTGATGAGTTGCGCAAGGAGTGTGATGGCTTGCGCAAGCAACAGGCGCAGTTACAAGAAGAGCTGCGTGTCCAACGCTCGGACAAGGAAAGCGCCCATCGTGCCGTAGCCAGTCTGCGTCAGCAATTGCAAGCCGCAGGTGGTGGAAACCCGGCTGGCCAGGTTGGTGCGCCGGAAGCTGCGCAGGATTCTAATGAAAGCAATGAGATCGAAGCGGTGGCCTATGGCCAGTCGGTAAGCAGTCGTTTGGCCACTTCCTCGCGTGCAGCCGACCTGATTGTCCGCTCACGCTGATGACACAAGCTGGCGCCTGTCTGTGGCGCCAGCCTTGCGCTACCGTTCAATGAAACTGGCGGATGTAGGACGCCACGCCTCCCAATAGCATTTCAATCGAAATCGCAGTCAGCACCAGTCCCATCAGGCGCTCCAGCGCGGTAATGGCCTGCTCCCCCAGCAGCTTTTGCAAGCGCCCGGAAAACAGGAATACCACGGTAGTTACCAGCATGCAGATGGTGAGCGCACCTATCCATTCGAGCATGCGTGCCGGTTCGCGGGTGGACATCAGCAGCACCGTGGCCATGGCTGAAGGCCCGGCAATCAGGGGAATGGCAATCGGCACGATGAAGGGTTCGCCGTGCATCTTGTCGCTGCCGAATACGCTGCCGCCTTCGCTGGGGAAAATCATTTTCAGTGCAATCAGGAACAGGATTACCCCGCCTGCCACCTGCATCGACTGATCAGTCAGGTGCATCACATCCAGAAAATTCCGCCCGAAAAACATGAAAGTCAGCAGCACCAGAAAAGCGATCAGGCATTCGCGGTACACCACTTTCTTGCGGCGCTCCGGTTTTACCTGCTTGAGCGCGGAGATGAACAGCGGAATATTGCCGAGCGGATCGGTAATCAGGATCAGCAAGACCGTGGCGGAAATGAAAGAAGTTTGCATGGTGGTGTCGACGTGTTGGTCAGTGAAACATTCTGCCGGCGGCAGATTTTATTTTAGTTGCTGCCTGCAAAGGGATGCGGGCAGTAAAGCAAACAAGCCCGGGAATGCCGGGCTTGTCAGGCTGCTGACAAAGTAACTGGTGCGATTGCACAGGTCCCTGCACCGCCGGGCCGTTCGACTAAGTTAATTCGTCCACAACCTTCCCATCGATTTGCCTGCCCCTCGCGCTTGCCCTGTCAATTACAGAGACTGGCGAACGCGAGAAGCGGTTTGTCAGATTTGGCGATCGCAGTTTATTCGGCGTCGGCAACGCCGTTTGCCTCGTCATCTGCCGCCGGTTTCTCGCGGCGGGCGCTGCCA
The DNA here is from genome assembly GCF_016429185.1 of Aquitalea sp. ASV11. Classification (NCBI taxonomy): domain Bacteria; kingdom Pseudomonadati; phylum Pseudomonadota; class Betaproteobacteria; order Neisseriales; family Chromobacteriaceae; genus Aquitalea; species Aquitalea sp. ASV11. Next base: position 72,096 of record NZ_JAELUD010000008.1, on the reverse strand, counting down.
GCCACCATGGGGATGGCAAACAGACGGCAGGGCAGCGAACCGTTGAACAGCGGGGTGCGGCGCTTGACCGACAGGTGGATCAGGTCGGACAGGCGCAAATCGCCAGTAAAGAAGTGCGCGGTCCAGCCGGCGAAGTGGGCCTTCAGCCAGTCGCCCAGCTGCGGGTACAGCTCGGCCAGCGCGTCCTGCTCGTCCATGCGCACGCCATAAGGCGGGTTGGTGACAATGAAGCCGCTATCGGCAAACGGGCGTGCTTGCAGCACGTCTTGTGCCTGCAGCTCGATGGCATCGGCCAGACCAGCGCGTTGCAGGTTGGCACGGGCGATGGACAGCATGTTGCGGGCGCGGTCGCTGCCTTTGATGGCCAGATTGCGCACCGGCAGTTCGGCCGCGCGCGCTTCGCTCAGCAGCGCTTCCCAGGACAGGGCGTCAAATTCGCGCAGGCGCTGGAAACCAAAGCGGCGGTTGCGACCCGGCGCGCGTTTGAGTGCGATGTCGGCCGCTTCCACCAGAAAGGTGCCGCTGCCGCACATCGGGTCCAGCAGCGGCTGGCTGCCATCGTAACCGGCAATCAGCAGAATGCCGGCTGCCAGGTTTTCCCGCAGCGGGGCTTCACCGGTTTCCTCGCGCCAGCCGCGCTTGAACAGCGGTTCACCGCTGGTGTCCAGGTAGATGGTGGCATGGTCGCGGGTGAGGAAGGCGTGGATGCGCATGTCTGGTGTGCGGGTGTCCACATTGGGACGGCCGGCATTGGCCTGACGGAAGCGGTCGCACACGGCGTCTTTCACCTTGAGCGAGACAAAATCCAGGCTGCGCAGCTGTGCGCCGATGGCATCGGTTTTTACCTTGATGCTGCGCGATACGTCGAACCAGCGCGGCCAGTCGATCTGCATGGCCAGCTGGTAGATATCGCTTTCTTGCTGGTAACCGCCTTCGGCCAGCTTCAACAGCACACGGCTGGCGGTGCGGCTGTGCAGGTTGGCCTTCATCATGATATCGGCGTCGCCACGGAAGGCTACCCCGCCGTCCACCTTGCTGACATCGTTGGCACCCAGTGCGTTCAGTTCGGCCACCAGCGTCATTTCCAGGCCGCGCGGACAGGGGGCGAACAAGGCCAGTTGCTTGTCGCGCAGGCCGGTCAGCGCATATACCGTTTGCGCGGCCAGCTTGTCGTTCCATGCCGGTTTGTCGGTATTTCTGGCCTGGCGGCTGTCTTGCTGGCGCGGGTCGCGCTCCATGCGGTGTTTGTTGTCGAAGGGCTTGAGGCTGGCCGGGGAGTTGCCCCGCTCGCGGGGTTCCCAGCTGCGTTCATGACGGGCATCGCGACGCGGGCTGTCCTCGCGCTGGAAGCGCTCACGCGGTGCGCTGTCTTCCCGGCGATCGGCCGGTTTGGAGAACAGTTTGCGTGGTGCGTTTTCCTGCGCCGGTTCCTCGCGGCGGAAGCGGTTTTCCCGTTCCGCAGCCGGTGCCGGCAGGATTTCCGGGTCGTAATAGCTGGCCGCATCATTGCGTTCCACGCGGCGCGGGGCTTGCTCGCGCGGCTGCTCGTCACGGCGGAAGCGGTTATCACGCGACGCGCTGTCATCACGACGTTCGGCCGGCTTCGCGAACAGCTTGCGTGGTGCGTTTTCCTGTGCCGGTTCGTCACGGCGGAAGCGGTTTTCCCGTTCGGCCGTCGGTGCCGGCAGGATTTCCGGATCGTAGTGACGGGCGGCATCATTGCGCTCGAAACGGCGCGGAGCCTGTTCCCGTGGCGGCTCGTCACGGCGGAAGCGGTTATCACGCGGCGCGCTGTCTGCACGGCGCTCGGCCGGCTTGGAGAACAGCTTGCGCGGGCCTTGCTCTGCCGCCGGAATGGTCGGTGCCGTCTCTGGTGTGTCGCGTTCCACATGACGCGGAACATGAGGTTTGTGTTCGATCTGGCGATCCGGCTGGCTGTTCAGCGGTTTGCGGCCGGACGGGCCACGGTCACGCTGATAGCTGCGTTCGCCTTCCGGGCGGCGCGATTCATGCAGATCGCCACGGCTATCGGCCGGATGCAGGCTGCGCGGTGCCGAGGCATCGCGTTCGCGCGGCGGATAAGGCTTACGCTCGCGGTCGTCACGGTTGAACGGTTTGCGGTCACCGTCACGGGCGTCGAAACGGCGCGGCTCGCCATCGCGCGGCGGGTAGGGCTTGCGCTCGCGGTCGTCGCGGTTGAATGGTTTGCGTTCGCCGTCACGGGCGTCGAAACGGCGCGGCTCGCCATCGCGCGGCGGATAAGGCTTGCGCTCGCGGTCGTCACGGTTGAACGGTTTGCGTTCGCCATCACGCTGCTCGAAGCGGCGCGGCTCGCCATCGCGCGGCGGGTAGGGCTTGCGCTCGCGGTCGTCGCGGTTGAACGGTTTGCGTTCGCCATCACGCTGCTCGAAGCGGCGCGGCTCGCCATCACGCGGCGGGTAGGGTTTGCGCTCGCGGTCGTCGCGGTTGAACGGTTTGCGCTCGCCATCACGCTGCTCGAAGCGGCGCGGCTCGCCATCACGCGGCGGGTAGGGCTTGCGCTCGCGGTCGTCGCGGTTGAACGGTTTGCGCTCGCCATCACGCTGCTCGAAACGGCGCTGTTCTCCTTGGCGTGGCGGCTGACCTGCTGCCGGACGGCGCGAGGAGTAAGGATCGCGTGGGCCGTCGGCCGACGGTGCTTTCTTCTGGATGATGGGACCCTTGGCCGTGCCATCGGCGGGTGCGGCGGCACTACCAGCGGCAGGCTGAGCGGATGAGGTGTCGCTGCTGCTGACATCGCGGCGCAGATTGGCGCGCTGGCGTGAACGGAAAGTGGCCATGGGTACATCCTTCAAATAAGCAAGCTTTAAGCAATCTTCCATTTTACCTTATTTAAAGGCGCACTGCTTGGTGCTGCTCCGCCTTTCAGGTAGCATGTCCGGTTCCCTTTTGTTTTGGCGCGGCTTTGCCATGTTGCAGGATTCATTTGCCACCCGTCTGGTGGCCTGGCAGGAACATCACGGCCGGCACGATCTGCCCTGGCAGGTGAGCGACCCGTACCGGGTATGGCTGTCCGAAATCATGTTGCAGCAAACGCAGGTAACTGCGGTGCTGGGCTATTACGCCCGCTTCTTGCAGCAATTCCCTGACGTGGCCAGCCTGGCGGCCGCGTCTGTCGATGAGGTGCTGGCCTTGTGGAGCGGCCTTGGCTATTACAGCCGGGCGCGCAATCTGCACAAGGCCGCCCGCATGGTGATGGATGAATTTGGCGGACGGTTCCCGGAACAGCGCGAGGACATCCAGCGGCTGCCTGGTGTCGGGCGCTCCACGGCTGCCGCAATCGCAGCCTTTGCCTTTGGCCAGCGGGAAACCATTCTGGACGGTAATGTCAAACGCGTCTTGACGCGTTGCTTTGGCATCAGCGGTTTTCCCGGTGAGAAGACAGTGGAAAACAGGCTGTGGACGCTGGCAGAATCCTTGCTGCCTGCTGACGCTGCGCAGATGACGGCCTACACCCAGGGCCTGATGGATCTTGGCGCCACCGTGTGCGGCCGCAAGCCGGCCTGTACCGTGTGCCCGATGGTGGATGGCTGTGTAGCCGCACAGCAGGGGCGTACCCATGAGTTGCCCACACCGCGACCAAAGAAGGCGGTGCCCACCCGACACACCGTCATGTTGCTGGCACAGCATGGTGACCGGATCTGGCTGGAGCGCCGGCCGCCCACGGGTATCTGGGGCGGCTTGTTATCCCTGCCTGAGTTTGCCGACTCCATGGCGGTGGAAAGCTGGCTGGCCGAGCAGGGCAGTGGTGATGTGCTGCCCTCCTGGCCGGAGCTGGAGCATGTGTTTACCCATTTTCGCTTGATCATCACCCCGGTGCCGGTGCGGCTGGATACGCTGGCCGGCTCCCGGGTACAGGATTCCGCCGGCCAGTGGCTGCCATTGGAGCAGGCACTGGAGGCCGGATTGCCCGCCCCGGTCAAACGGCTGTTGCAGCGTTTGAATGCGTGAGTGCGGCGTATTGGTATTCTTTTTTCGTGCAGCCTTGCTGCCCAGGTGTGAAATATGGTTTCCGTAGTGCGTTCGATGGCCGATACCCTGGCCGATGCAGCCGACCCGAAACGGTGGCTGGAACAGATGTCCGCAGCCCTGCCCGAGGCCGAAGCCAGCCTGCTGGCACGTGCCTTTGAAGCCGCGCGCGAGCTGTATCGCGGCAAGGGGCTGGTGAGCACCGGCGAGGACCTGTTCAGCCATGCGGTGTCCGCCGCGGCCATTGTGGCCGACCTTAACCTGCTGACCGACGCCATTGTCGCCACCCTGTTGTTTGCCGTGCCGGACCACAAGCCCGACTGGCAAGGATGGATGACCGAGAATTTCGGCCAGACTGTCACCGTGCTGGTGGATGGGGTGGGCGGTGTGCGCCGCATTACCGAGCTGGCGCGCATCGACAAGCTGGAAACCCCGGAAGAACGTGCCCGCCAGGCGGAAACCATGCGCAAGATGCTGCTGGCCATGGTGGCGGACATCCGCGTGGTGCTGATCAAGCTGGCCTGGCGTACCCAGACCATGCATTACCTGCCCCATGTGCATGACGAAGCAGTGCGGCGCGCCATCGCTACCGAAACGTTGGACCTGTTTGCCCCGCTGGCCAACCGCCTGGGTGTGTGGCAGATCAAGTGGGAGCTGGAAGACCTGGGCTTTCGCCATACCGAACCGGACAGCTACAAGAAAATTGCCAAGTTGCTGGACGAGCGCCGGCTGGAGCGCATCGATTACATCGACCGGGTGCTTGACACCCTGCGCTCCGAGCTCAAGGCCGCCGGGGTCAAGGCCGAAGTAGCCGGGCGGCCCAAGCACATCTTCTCCATCTGGAAGAAGATGAAAAAGAAAAAGCTCGACTTTACCGAGCTGTACGACATCCGCGCCGTGCGCATCCTGGTGGAAAAACTGCCGGACTGCTACACCGCGCTGGGCATCATCCACGGCATGTGGCAGCCGATTCCGGGCGAGTTCGACGACTACATTTCCCACCCCAAGGCCAATAATTACCGCAGCCTGCACACCGCGGTGATCGGGCCGGAGGACAAGGCGCTGGAGGTGCAGATCCGCACCTTCGAAATGCACGAACATGCCGAATTCGGCGTGGCCGCGCACTGGCGCTACAAGGAAGGTGGCAAGGGCGATGCGCAGTACGAGGAAAAGATTTCCTGGCTGCGCCAACTGCTGGACTGGCGCGAGGAAATGTCTGACCGCGAAGGCCTGGCCGAAGCCTTCAAGACCGAGCTGTTCTCCGACACCATCTATGTACTGACCCCTCAGGGCCGGGTGCTGGCGCTGCCGCATGGTGCCACGCCCATCGACTTTGCCTACGCCATTCACACCGGCCTGGGCAACCGCTGCCGGGGTGCCAAGGTGGAAGGGCAGATCGTGCCCCTGTCTACCCCGCTGCAAAACGGCCAGCGGGTGGAAGTGTTGACCGCCAAGGAAGGCGGACCTTCCGTCAACTGGCTGCACGATGGCTGGGTGAAAAGCCACCGCGCCATCTCCAAGATCCGCCAGTACATCCGCATGCAGAATGCGGACACGGTGCGCGAAACCGGCAAGCAATTGTTTGAGCGCGAGCTGGCCCGCCACCCACATCAACAACCCAATCTCACCCTGCTGGCGGAAAAACTGGGTTACGCCAAGCTGGACGAAGTGTACGGCGCCATGGGACATGGCGAACTCAGCGTCCGTGCGGTCGCCAATGCCATTGCCAGCTTTGCCCCGCCGCCACCGGCGGATGTGGAGCCGGAAAGCATCATCCGCGCCAGCAAGGGCGGCCATGACGCGGGCGGCATCCTGATCGAAGGGGTGGACAACCTGATGACGGTACTGGCCAAGTGCTGCAAGCCGGCACCGCCGGATGCCGTGGTCGGTTTCGTCACCAAGGGCCGTGGCATCTCCATTCACCGCACCAATTGCCTCACGCTCAAGCGCCTGTCGGCCGATGTGCCGGAGCGGCTGATTGCCGCCGGCTGGGGCGATCAGAAAAGCAGCGTGTTCCCGATTGATATCGAGGTGGTGTCGCTGGATCGTGGCGGTTTGCTGCGCGATATTTCCGATGTGCTGTCCCGCGAAAAGCTCAACCTGATTGCGGTGCATACCCTGTCGCGTGATATGCGTGCCAAGATGCGCTTCACCGTGGAAGTGCGCCAGGTACAGGACATCAGCCGCGTGCTGGCGCGCATGATGGAGCTGCCGGGCGTCACCGATGCGCGCCGGGTGTAAGCACTGGTCATGAGCGAGCCGTTTTGCGGTACCAAAGCAGCGCTGTTTTATCAGGACAGCCTGCTGGTGTATCTGCGCGATGACAAACCGGGGCTGCCCTTTGCTGCCTGCTGGGATTTTCCCGGCGGCGGGCGGGAGGGGCAGGAAAGCCCGTTTGCCTGCCTGCAACGCGAAACGCGGGAAGAATTCGGCATCCTGTTACAGCCAGCCCAAATCGTCTGGCAGCGCAGCTATCCCAGCTGGCACCGGCCCGGCGCGCAAAGCGTGTTCATGGCAGGCAGGCTGGAAACTTCCCAGGCTGAGTCCATCCGCTTTGGCGACGAAGGCCAATACTGGTGCTGGATGAAACCCGGGGATTATCTGGCACAAAGCGCAGCGGTTCCCTATCTGCAGCAACGCTTGCAGGACTATCTGCAGGCAGCGGCAATACTTACGTAATAAATGCCGGATGGCTCTCATGCCAGTTGACAGTACGGTCATTGCCGATTGATTTCAATTGAAGATATTTCCATAATCGCTCCTCTGAATCTGTCGGCCATCGCCAGCCATGCAGATGACAACCAAGCAGGAATCCCATGTCAGAACTCATTACTGCCGCGCGTCGCGCCCTGTCCATGATGGACCTCACCTCTCTGAACGATGACGATACCGATGCGAGCATCGTTGCCCTGTGCCAGCAAGCCAGCAGTAGTGCAGGTACGGTGGCGGCAGTCTGCGTCTATCCCCGTTTTGTTGCACTGGCGCGCCGCACGCTGGATGAGCTGGGCCTGCAACAAGTCAAGGTGGCCACTGTCAGCAACTTCCCGGCTGGTGGCGATGACATTGCGCTGGCTGTCGCCGAAACCGCAGCGGCCATCGCAGACGGTGCTGACGAGGTGGATGTGGTGTTTCCGTACCGTGCCTTGCTGGCAGGCAATGCCGAAGTCGGGGCCGCGCTGGTGGCGGCCTGCAAGGAAGCCTGCGGCGACAAGCTGCTCAAGGTCATCATCGAAAGCGGCGAACTGAAAGAACCGGCCCTGATCCGCGAGGCCAGCCTGATTGCCATCGCCGCCGGGGCCGACTTCATCAAGACCTCCACCGGTAAAGTGGCAGTGAATGCCACGCTGGATGCCGCAGGCATCATGCTGGCCGCCATCCGCTCCACCGGTACACGGTGCGGCTTCAAGGCTGCGGGCGGTGTACGCACGGCTGCCGAAGCCGCCGAATATATCGATCTGGCCGAACACCTGCTGGGCGAGCACTGGGTCACAGCGGAGCATTTCCGCTTTGGTGCCTCCAGCCTGCTGGCCAATCTGCAGGCAGAAATCAGCGGCGGGGCGGCCACCGCCGGTGGCGCTTACTGAGCCACGCCACCGCAATCAGCTGCATGCAGGCCGAAGCCCGTCTTCGGCCTTGTCTATTGGCAGGGCGGTCGGCCTTGCCCACCCAGCAGGAGAAACCCATGTTTTTACCGCAGGAAGTCATCCGCAAGAAGCGCGACGGCCAGACGCTGTCGGCCGAGGAAATCGGCCAGTTCGTGGCCGGGATCACCGATGACAGCGTGGCCGACAGCCAGATAGCCGCCCTCGCCATGGCGGTGTATTTCCAGGGCATGGAGCTGTCGGAAAATGTTGAACTGGCCATGGCCATGCGTGATTCCGGCCGTTGCCTGCGCTGGGACGACCTGCACCTGCCAGGACCCGTGCTGGACAAGCACTCCACCGGTGGGGTGGGCGATGTGGTGTCGCTGATGCTGGGGCCGCTGATTGCCGCCTGTGGTGGCTTTGTGCCGATGATTTCCGGCCGTGGTCTGGGTCATACCGGCGGCACGCTGGACAAGCTGTCTGCCATCCCAGGCTACAACCCCTTTCCCACGCCGGAACGCCTGCGTCAGGTGGTGCGCGAAGTCGGCGTGGCCATCATCGGCCAGACCAGCGATCTGGCCCCGGCAGACCGGCGCTTTTACGCCACGCGAGACATCACGGCCACGGTGGAATCCATTGCGCTGATCACGGCATCCATCCTGTCCAAGAAACTGGCCGCCGGGCTGGATGTACTGGTGATGGACGTCAAGGCCGGCAGCGGTGCCTTCATGCCCACCATGGCACAGTCCATTGCGCTGGCCGAACGCATTGTCCATGTCGGCAATGGCGCCGGGGTCAGCACCCGCGCCCTCATCACCGACATGAGCCAGCCGCTGGCCAGCAACGCCGGTAACAGCCTGGAAACCCTGGAAGCCATCCGCTACCTGCGTGGCGAGGCCGCCAACCCGCGCCTGCATGCCGTTACCATGGCGCTGTGCAGTGAAATGCTGCTGGCCAGCGGCCTGGCCAAGGATGCGGTGGAGGCCGGGCAGCGGCTACAAAACGCACTGGACTCCGGCCGCGCCGCCGAAATTTTCGGCCGTATGGTATGTGCGCTGGGTGGCCCGGCCGACCTGCTGGAGCAGCCGGAACGCCATCTGGCTGCAGCACCGCTGGTACGCCCGGTCTATGCTGAGCATGGCGGCTTTGTCAGCGCCATGGATACCCGCGCACTGGGCATGGCCGTGTGCGCCTTGGGCGGTGGTCGTCGTCAGGCCAGCGACCAGCTGGACTACCGTGTCGGACTGAGTGGCTTTGCCGAACTGGGTGCCGAACTGATGCCGGACACCCCCTTGCTGTTCATCCATGCCGCCGACACCGCCAGTGCCGACGAAGCCGAACGCCGGGTGCGCGAGGCCATTCATCTCGCGCCACAAGCACCCGCAGCACTGCCGCTGGTGTATCAGACCATCCGCCAGCTGGCACAGGAGCCATCGCAATGAAACGCGCCATCATTCTGATACTGGATTCGCTGGGCATCGGGGCGGCAGCCGATGCGCCACTGTTCGGTGATGCAGGCAGCAACACCTTGGGCCATATCGCCATGGAAGCCGCTGCCGGCCGTGCCGACAAGGGGCGCAGCGGTCCCTTGCAACTGCCCAATCTGTCCCGCATGGGACTGGGTCATGCCTGCCAGCTGTCCTCCGGTTATTTCCCGGAAGGCATGGAACAGGTGGCACCGATCGCGGCCTACGGTTATGCCCGCGAACTGTCCAGCGGCAAGGACACGCCATCCGGCCATTGGGAAATCGCCGGTGTGCCGGTGTTGTTTGACTGGGGTTATTTCACCGACAAGGACAACAGTTTTCCTCCTGCCTTGCTGGAGGAGATTGTCAGCAAGGCAGGTTTGCCGGGCTTTCTGGGCAATTGCCATGCGTCGGGTACGGAAATTCTCGACCGCTTGGGTGAAGAGCACCTGCGCACCGGCAAGCCCATTTTCTATACTTCGGCCGATTCGGTATTCCAGATTGCCTGCCACGAAGAAACCTTCGGGCTGGAGCGCTTGTACCAGCTGTGCCAGATCACCCGCGAAGCGCTGGAGCCTTACAATATCGGCCGCGTCATTGCCCGTCCGTTTCTTGGAGAGGGCAAGGGCGGCTTTGTGCGCACCGGCAATCGCAAGGACCTGGCACTGCCGCCGCCCGCTGCCACCGTGCTGCAAAAGCTGGCCGACGCCGGCGGGCAGGTGGTGTCCATCGGCAAGATTGCCGATATCTATGCCCATGTCGGCATTACCGAACAGCACAAGGCCACCGGTTTCGACCAGATCTGGGATGCCACGCTGGCGGCCATGCACAACACGCAACAGCGCGCCATCATCATGGCCAACTTCGTCGATTTCGACTCCAGCTACGGCCATCGGCGCGATATCGCTGGTTACGCCCGGGCGCTGGAAGAGTTCGACCGCCGCCTGCCCGAAGTCATCGACGCCTTGCAGCCGGACGATATCCTGATTCTGTCGGCCGATCATGGCTGCGACCCTACCTGGTCCGGCACGGATCACACGCGCGAGCATATTCCGGTGCTGTGTTATGGCCATGGCGTGCCCGCCGGTTCCATTGGCACGCGCAGCACTTTTGCCGACATCGGCCAGAGCGTGGCGCGTCATCTGGGCCTGCCTGCCATGGACTACGGGTCTTCCTTTCTGAACTGAGCACGCCACACAAGGAGAAGCATAATGGCTACCCCGCATATCAATGCCCAGAAGGGCGATTTTGCCGAAACCGTGCTGATGCCCGGCGACCCGCTGCGCGCCAGAATGATTGCCGAAACCTTTTTGCAGGATGCCCGCGAAGTCACCAGCGTGCGCAATATGCTGGGCTACACCGGCAACTACCAGGGCAAGCGTCTGTCGGTGATGGCCCACGGCATGGGCATCCCCTCTGCCAGCATCTACACCACCGAGCTGATCCAGCACTACGGGGTGAAAAACATCATCCGTGTCGGCTCCTGCGGTGCAGTGACCGCCAAAACCCAGCTGCGCGAGTTGTACATCGCCATGGGTGCCTGTACCGACAGCAAGGTCAACCGCATGCGGTTCAATAATCATGACTTTGCCGCCATTGCCGATTACACCCTGCTGCGTACCGCCATGGACGCCGCCCAGCAACTGGGACGTACCGTCAATGTGGGCAATGTGTTTTCCGCCGACCTGTTCTACGGCGTGGAACCCACCATGCTGGAAGTGCTGGAGCGGATGAACGTGCAAGTCATCGAAATGGAGCTGGCCGGCATTTACAGCGTGGCTGCGCAATACGGTGCGCGTGCGCTGGGCATTCTGACGGTTTCCGACATCATCCCGACCGGCGAAGCCACCAGTGCCGAAGAGCGGCAAACCACCTTCCGCGAGATGATGGAGCTGGCGCTGGAGACGGCAATCCGCTTGTAGCAACATGCTGCCATGCAGCAGCGTGGTTTCGCTAAAACGAGCTCAGCTACTGCTGCCCTGCTGCTGCAAAGCAGGTTTTCTGAATGCCAATCAGGATGGCAAGCAAGTTATCTGTCTGATTTGTTGTTTAATATCAGTGGTTTGCTGATGTGTTGCAGTTGGCGCACTATTTTTAGTGCAGTGCACAAAAAATACTTGCCAAACCAGGGGGTGGTCCTGATAATGAAACCTGCATCAGGACGTGGCATGCAATGTGTGCGTTTTGGTGTTGTCTCCTCCATCCTCCTTCTTTTAGGTGGAACTTGGCGCAATCAACATGGATTGCGCTTTTTTTTTGCCCGGCGCATGCCCGGCTGCCGGCAATCAAGTATTCTCTCGTCCATATGGCGTTTTTCTGCCCGGTTGTGGCAAAAAAGACCGCTTTCCCGTCCCGTTTCAGCATTGTCATTTGCTTTGTTACACAATGGTTTGACAGTGGGAAGGGCACTGCATTAGAATCCGTAACTTTCAAGAATTACGATGGAAGAGTTCCATGAAGACCTTTTCTGCCAAGCCGCATGAGGTTAAGCGCGAGTGGTTCGTGGTCGACGCCGAAGACAAGGTGCTGGGTCGCCTCGCCGCCGAAATCGCTCACCGCCTGCGTGGCAAGCACAAGCCGGAATACACTCCGCACGTTGATACCGGTGACTACATTGTTGTAGTCAACGTTGACAAACTGCGTGTTACTGGTACCAAAGCGCTGGACAAGAAGTACTACCGTCACTCCGGTTACCCGGGCGGTATCTACGAACGCAACTTCACCGAACTGCAAAACCAGTTCCCGGAACGCGTTCTGGAAAAAGCCGTTAAAGGCATGCTGCCGAAGGGTCCGCTGGGCTACGCCATGATCAAGAAGCTCAAGGTGTACGCTGGTACCGAACATCCGCACACTGCCCAGCAGCCCAAAGTGCTGGAATTTCGTTTTTAAGGCATAGAGAATGAACGGTAAATACTACTACGGCACCGGCCGTCGCAAGAGCTCCGTAGCTCGCGTGTTCATGCAAAAGGGTAGCGGTCAGATCATCGTTAACGGCAAGCCGGTTGACGAATACTTCTCCCGCGAAACCGGTCGCATGGTTATCCGCCAGCCGCTGGTTCTGACCGAAAACACCGAATCCTTCGACATCAAGGTTAATGTTGTCGGTGGTGGTGAAACTGGTCAGGCAGGTGCTATCCGTCACGGTATCACCCGCGCTCTGATCGACTTCGACGCAGTTCTGAAGCCGGCTCTGTCCGCTGCAGGCTACGTAACCCGCGATGCGCGTGAAGTTGAACGTAAAAAGGTCGGCCTGCGCAAAGCTCGCCGCGCCAAGCAGTTCTCCAAGCGTTAATCGCCTGGTGCTGTTTATGCAAAAGCCGCCTTCGGGCGGCTTTTTCTTTTGCTGTTGGCTGTCTTTCTTCCCCACCGCATTGCTTCTTCCTGTCATTGCCATCTTGCTTGCCCAAGTCGAAACAGTACCGCTGGTACTTGCTTGCGGTCGTTGTTTCTTTACCTGAAATAATACCCTATTCATATTAATGTCTTTAAGCTGTCATTTAAATTGATTAGTTTACAAAGAAAATGGCAGTAAGTTTAACGGGTTTACCCTGGTGAATAGTCGGTGTATGGTGGCCCCCTTTTGTCTTTTGGCCCACGTCGTCCGGTGGGCAGGTAGTAGCCCGGTAAGGCTGCCGCCACGATGCAGATCAACAGGAAATCCAGATGTCTTTGAAGCAACGCCTGCTCGCCTTTGTCGCTCTACTGTTAGTGATTGTCATCACCCTTCTGGCCTTATTGTCTTATCAGCGCATGCGGGCGGAAATCATCGTCGGGGTGCGCCACGAGCTGGACGCTGCCATGCTGGGAAACCGCAGTGCGCTGGCCAACTGGCTGGGGCAGCGCAAGGATGCGGTGGAGGCCACGGCGACATCGCTGCTGGATACTGGTGACATCCTGCCCCAATTGCAGGAAGGCAAGACAGCAGGCCGCTTCGACCAGCTGTTTGCCGGTTATGCCGACAAACGCATGATTTACCAGCTGGCCGACAAGCATGCCCCGGAAGGTTACGACCCGACTTCCCGTCCCTGGTACAAGCAGGCGGCCAGTGCCGGCGGCAGCATCGTGACCGAGCCTTATGTGTTTGCCAGCACCAAGAAGCTGGGTGTGACCGTGGCTCATCCCTTGCTGCGCAACCAGCAGTTGCTGGGTGTGGTGGGCGGCGACATTTCGCTGGAAGGCATCATCAGCCTGGTGCAGGGCATCAAGCTGCGTGGCGATGGCTACGCATTCCTGGCCACCCGCAGTGGCAAGATCGTGGCGCACCCTGCTGCCGACAGTACGCTCAAGCCGGTGGCGGAGGTAATGCCAGGTCTGGATGCAGCCCTGCTGCAGCAGGCCGATGCCGGCAGCAAGCTGGAGGAGCTGCAAATCGGTGGCCGCACGGTATATCTGCAACTGTCGCCGGTGCCCGGTTCTGACTGGGTGCTGGGCAGCGTGGTGGACAAGGACGTCATCCTGGCGCCGTTGCAGGGCTTGCTGATTACGCTGGTGGTGGCCGGTGTGCTGTGTGGTGTGCTTGCCATCGCACTGGCACAGCTGGTACTCACCCGCCTGCTGCGCGGACTGATGCGCTTGCGTGATGCCTTGCTGGAGATTTCCAGCGGCCATGCTGACCTTACCCACCAGCTGCATGTCGGACAGCAGGATGAAATCGGCCAGACCGCGGAAGCATTCAACCGCTTTGTGGCAAGCCTGCGCCGCATGTTCATTGATGTGCGCGAGCATGCGATTGCACTCAATGGCGAACTGGACAGTCTGCAACAGGTCACCCACACCGTTGCGCGCCAGTCCGAGCGGCAGTCGGAGGTATCCAGCGCTGCGGCTGCCACCATCGAGCAGATCACCGTCAGCATCAATCACATTGCCGACAATGCCGCGATGGCTGAACAGGCGGCCAGTGAGACCGGCACCACCTCGGCCCATTCCGCCCAGGCGGTCAGCCGTCTGGCCGACGATATTGCCAATATCGCCGAGGAAGTAGGGCATTTGGGGACGGCACTGAATGCGCTGGGTGAACGTTCCGGGCAGATGAATACCATTATCGGTGTGATCCGTGATATTGCCGACCAAACCAACCTGCTAGCCCTAAATGCCGCCATCGAGGCCGCACGCGCCGGCGAGGCTGGCCGCGGCTTTGCCGTGGTGGCCGATGAAGTGCGCAAGCTGGCTGAGCGCACCGCCAAGGCGACCGTGGAAATCGGCCAGCTTATCGATGCCACCCATGGTGACATCCATACCGCACTGGACGACATGGCAGATACCCAGCGTTCGGTGGCCAGTGGCGTGGCAGCGTCGCGTACGGTGGCGCAGGACATGTCCGGCATTCAGGGGCGGATTGCCGAGGTTGTGGCAGGTATTCACGATATTGCCGATTCAACGCGTGAGCAGTCGGTGGCCACTACGGAAATGGCACGCGCCTCCGAGCAGGCCAACCGCGCTACCATCGAAACCGATCAGGCGGTGCAAGGTGCCATGCAAACCGTCAGCCAGCTGCACAAGCTGTCGGCCGATTTGCAAGCCATGGTGGCCCAGTTCCGCCTGTAAGCCTCGGGCCTGTGTGACGCAGGCCCGATCACGGTTGCATCGTCTCGGCCTAGTCCTTAGACTGTCGCTTTTGCGACGTTTATTTACACAAGGAAGTACAGCATGATCAAGGTGGGCATCGTCGGCGGTACCGGTTACACCGGTGTCGAACTGTTGCGTCTTCTGGCCGGGCATCCCGGTGCCGAGGTGGTGGCCGTTACCTCGCGCAAGGAAGCAGGCATGAAAGTGGCCGAGATGTTCCCCAGCCTGCGCGGTCGCGTGGATGTGGCCTTCTCCACCCCGGATGAAACCCCGCTGGAGCAGTGCGATGTGGTGTTTTTTGCCACCCCGCACGGCGTGGCCATGGCCCAGGCGCGTGAACTGCTGGCAGCCGGCGTCAAGGTCATCGACCTGGCGGCGGATTTCCGTCTGAAAGACCCTGCCGTATTCCAGCAATGGTATGCCATGGAGCACAGCTGCACCGACCTGCTGGCCGAAGCGGTATACGGCCTGCCGGAGGTGAACCGCGATGCCATCCGCCAGGCACGTCTGGTTGGCATGGCGGGGTGCTATCCCACTTCGGTCCAGTTGGGCCTGCTGCCGCTGCTGGAAGGCGGCAAACAGCTGATCGACACCCAGACGCTGATTGCCGACTGCAAGTCCGGTGTATCCGGTGCCGGTCGCAAGGCCGAGGTTGGCGCGCTGCTGGCCGAAGCCGGTGACAACTTCAAGGCCTATGCCGTGAAGGGTCATCGTCATTCGCCGGAAATCGAGCAGGGCTTGTCCGCCATTCATGGTGGCCCGGTCAAGCTGACCTTCGTACCGCACCTGACCCCGATGATTCGTGGCATCCATTCCACCATCTACGCCCGCATCAAGCCCGAAGCGCTGGATACCGATTTCCAGACCCTGTTCGAGCAGCGCTATGCCGGTGAGCATTTCGTCGACGTGCTGCCGGCCGGTAGTCACCCGGAAACCCGCAGCGTGCGTGGTTCCAACACCGTGCGCATTGCCGTGCATCGTCCGGGCAACGGTGATCTGCTGATCATCCTGGTGGTGGAAGACAATCTGGTGAAAGGCGCATCCGGTCAGGCGGTGCAAACCATGAACCTGATGTTCGGCCAGCCGGAAAACGCCGGTCTGGACATTGTTCCGCTGCTGCCGTGATGCAGGAATGATTGAATATTGGCCATTCGCCCTGATATCCGACTAAAATAGTAGGTGAATGGCTGCGAGGCCGAAATCGATTTGCGAGGTGAACCATGTCCGAGACTACCGAAATGCCGACCCCGATCAACTTTACCGACAGCGCCTGCAACAAGGTGCTGGACCTGATCGCGGAAGAGGGCAATCCTGACCTGAAACTGCGTGTGTTCGTGACTGGTGGTGGCTGCTCCGGCTTCCAGTACGGTTTTACATTTGACGAAATCGCCAATGAGGACGATACCGCTATAGAGAGAGACGGTGTCACTTTCCTGGTCGACCCGATGAGCTACCAGTATCTGGTGGGTGCGGAGATCGACTATCAGGAAAGCCTGGAAGGCTCCCAGTTTGTCATTCGTAACCCGAATGCCACCACCACCTGCGGTTGTGGTTCTTCCTTCTCGGTGTAAACCGGCGGGCAGACAAACAGGAGTAGAATGAAAACCCGGACTCAGTCCGGGTTTTTTTGTATCGGGGGAAACAAGATGAATAAAGTGCCACCACTGGTGTTGCCCAAGGTTGAATTCAACCGTGAATTCAGTTTCAGCGATGCGGACTTCGAGCGTATTCGCAAACTGATTTACAAGGAAGCCGGTATTTCGCTGAACCCGTCCAAGAAGGACATGGTGTACGGCCGCCTGGTAAGACGCATCCGTGAGCTGAAGCTGGCCACCTTTGCCGCCTATGTGGATTATCTCGAGTCGGTCTCCGGCAAGCGCGAGTTCGAGCAGTTTGTGAATGCCCTCACCACCAACCTCACCTTCTTTTTCCGCGAAGAACACCACTTCCCGATTCTGGCGGATCACCTCAAGCAAAGGGCGGCGGCAGGTGCCAGTGAGCTGTCCATCTGGTGCGCGGCATCCTCCACCGGCGAAGAACCGTATTCGCTGGCCATTACCGCGCTGGAGGCCTTCCCGCTGTCCGGCAAGCCTGCCATCAGCATCATGGCCACCGACCTGGATACCAGCGTGCTGGAAACCGGCCGCAAGGGTATTTATCCGGAAGACAAGATTGCCCGCCTGCCGCCCGGACATGCGCACAAGTATTTCGACAAACTGCCGGATGGCACCTATCAGGCCAAGGCGGTGCTGCGCAACATGATTACCTTCCAGCGCCTGAACCTGATCGAAAACAACTGGGCACTGCGCAAGCAGTTCGATGCCATTTTCTGCCGCAACGTGATGATTTATTTCGATCGCGACACCCAGTTTGCCGTGCTGAAAAAGTTTGCCCCGCTACTGAAGCCTGATGGCCTGCTGTTTGTCGGCCACTCGGAAAACTTCTATTTCGCCTCGGACTACTTCCAGCTGCGCGGCAAGACGGTGTATCAGCACACACCGAAAAAGTAGCGTTTCCCCCATTGAGCCCTGCTGCGCTGCGGCGTAGTATCCGGGGTCTCAATCGGCTGAGCCGGACGGGCAAGCATGACTTGCCCGTTGTCACGTCTGCTGGAGTCAACATGAAGGTAGCTGTGCTGGGATCAGGCGTGGTGGGGGTATC
Source organism: Aquitalea sp. ASV11 (assembly GCF_016429185.1). Lineage (NCBI taxonomy): Bacteria > Pseudomonadati > Pseudomonadota > Betaproteobacteria > Neisseriales > Chromobacteriaceae > Aquitalea > Aquitalea sp. ASV11. The sequence goes on along the minus strand of NZ_JAELUD010000008.1, from coordinate 54,812 downwards.
CACCGCCTGGTTTCTGGCCCGTGCAGGGCATGAGGTAGTGGTGCTGGACCGCGCCAGCGGGCCGGCACGTGAAACCAGTTTCGCCAATGGCGGGCAAATTTCCGTCAGCCAGTCCGAGCCCTGGGCCAACCAGGCCGCCCCCTGGCAAATCCTGCAGTGGCTATTGCGCGATGATGCCCCGCTATTGTTCCGCCTGCGGCTGGACCCGGCCCAGTGGCGCTGGTGCTGGCAGTTCCTGCTGGAATGCCGCGCCAGCCGTGCCGAACGCAATATGCGCCAGATGCTGGCGCTGGGCCGCTACAGTCGCGATACCCTGCAAATGCTGCGTGCTGAGCTGAACCTGGATTACCAGCAGCAAACGCGCGGCATTGTGTCCTTGTTTCATACCCAGCGCCAGCTGGACGAGGCCGCCCATGTGGCCGCGCAAATGCGCGAGCTGGGCATGGACAAGCACATCATCAGCCGTGAAGAACTGGCACGCATCGAGCCGGCACTGGCCGGCATTGCTCCCACGCTGGCCGGTGCCAGCTACTGCCCGTCGGACGAATCCGGGGATGTGCATCTGTATACCTGCGCCATGGCCGAGCATGCGGCGCGTGCCGGGGTGGAGTTCCGTTTCAATACCCGCATCAATGCGCTGGAAACTGATAATGGCCGCATCAGCGGCGTGTCGGTCAATCTGCCGGAGGGTAATTACCGCCGTGTGACTGCCGACGCCTACGTGCTGGCGCTGGGCAGTTATTCGCCCTTGCTGGCGGCACCGTTGGGGCTGCGCCTGCCCATCTACCCATGGAAGGGCTATTCCGCCACTTTGCCCCTGCGCGACCCGGCCACGGCCCCGCTGGCCAGCATTACCGACGAAGCCTACAAGGTGGTTATCTCGCGTCTGGGCACGCGGCTACGCATTGCCGGGACGGCGGAGCTGGCCGGTTACTCCAGCAGCCTGAATGCGGTGCGCTGCCAGGCGCTGATCAAACGCGGCCAGGCCTTGATGCCCGAGGTGGCCGACTGGGACGCCGCCGAGTTCTGGAGCGGCTTGCGCCCGGCTACGCCCGGCAATGTGCCGCTGATCGGCCGCAGCCGCTATCCCAATCTCTACTTCAATACCGGGCACGGCACGCTGGGCTGGACCGAAGGCGCGGGCAGCGGCAGGGCGCTGGCGGAAATCATCAGCGGCCGTACCCCACCCATCGATTTTGCCTTTCAGGGTGTTTGATCCGGCGCAGCGGGTAGCAGGGCAGCAATGCTAAAATGCCGGCCTGCATTATTTCATTTTCTAACTGGAGTCGGACCATGCGTATCGGAACCCCGCACAGCGCCACTGCGCTGCGTGTCATGCTGCTGGGCAGCGGCGAGCTGGGCAAGGAAGTTGTCATTGCATTGCAGCGCCTGGGGGTGGAAACCATTGCGGTAGACCGCTACGCCGGCGCTCCGGCCATGCAGGTGGCGCACAGCAGCCATGTCATCAATATGTCGGATGCCGCCGCACTGCGTGCTCTGGTGGAGCAGGTGCGCCCGCATCTGATCGTGCCGGAAATCGAAGCCATTGCCACCGAAGAGCTGCTACGCATCGAGGCTGACGGTCTGGCCGAGGTAATCCCCACCGCCCGTGCTACCAACCTCACCATGAACCGCGAAGGCATCCGCTGTCTGGCGGCGGACGAGCTGGGCCTGCCCACTTCGCCGTTTGCCTTTGCTTCCTCGCTGGACGAATTGCAGCAGGCCATCGACGCCGGTATCGGCTACCCCTGCCTGGTGAAGCCGGTGATGTCCTCCAGCGGCAAGGGCCAGTCGCTGCTGCGTGGCCCGGATGATGTGGCCAAAGCCTGGGAATATGCCGTCAGTGCCGGTCGCGTTGACAAGGGCCGGGTGATTGTCGAAGGTTTTATCGACTTTGATTACGAAATCACCCAGCTCACCGTGCGTGCCAGCGATGGTCAGGGCGGTATTGCCACCCACTTCTGCGACCCCATCGGCCATCTGCAAAAGAACGGCGACTACGTGGAAAGCTGGCAGCCGCAGCCGATGAGCGAACTGGCACTGCTGCGCGCCCGTGAAATGGCCAAGGCTGTAACCGATGCGCTGGGCGGACGTGGCCTGTTCGGGGTGGAGCTGTTCGTCAAGGGCGATCAGGTATGGTTCTCCGAAGTCAGCCCGCGCCCGCACGATACCGGGCTGGTGACACTGGCTACCCAGCGCTTCTCCGAATTCGAGCTGCATGCGCGTGCCATTCTGGGCCTGCCGGTGGATGCCAGCCTGCGCAGCGCCGGTGCCTCGGCGGTGATTTACGGTGGCATGGAAGAGCAGGGCATTGCCTTTGAAGGCGTGGCCGAAGCACTGGCGGTGCCGGGTGCCGACCTGCGCCTGTTCGGCAAGCCGGAAAGCTTTGTCCGCCGCCGCATGGGCGTGGCGGTGGCGCAGGCTGATGATGTGGCTACCGCGCGTGAGCGTGCCTTGCTGGCCGCCTCGCTGGTCAAGCCGGTAAAGGACTGAGCCATGCAGGAAATGACGCCATACGAGCTGATGGGTGGTGAAGGCGTGGTGCGCTGGCTCACCAACCGCTTCTACGACATCATGGACAGCGACCCTTCGGTCAAGGTGCTGCGCGACATGCATCCGGCTGATTTGGCCGGTTCGCGCGAAAAGCTGTTCATGTTCCTGTCCGGCTGGCTGGGCGGGCCGGGCTTGTATATGGAAAAGTTTGGTCATCCGCGCCTGCGCATGCGCCACATGCCGTTTGCCGTGGACGGGGAAATGCGCGACCAGTGGATGCAGTGCATGACCCAGGCAGTGAACGAACTGCTGGTGGAGGACTGGCTCAAGGCCAAGCTGCTGGAAGCCTTCTATAACACCGCAGACTTCATGCGCAATCAGGAAGGGTAAGCGCCGGTCTGATTCAACGTAACCGGATAACCCTCTGCGCGGTAATTGCCGGCAGAGGGTTTTTGTTTATCTGTTGTCGGTCAACGGCGGAATGGAATAGGTGCCGGTGACATGTGCCACCGGCTCGTCACTGCCCGCAGAGTACAACAGCACTTCACCCACGGCCAGGCGTTTGCCCAGTTTGAGGATGCGGCCTTCGGCAATCACATCTTCCTGCGGCGACTTGCGCAGGAAATTGATATTCAGGCTGGTAGTCACTGCCAGCTCCACCTTGCCTATCATGCCTAGTACCACGGCATACAGGGTGGCATCGGCCAGTGCCATCAGGGCCGGGCCGGCAATGGTGCCACCGGGGCGGATCAGGTCGGGGTTGAAGTGCATGCGCATGCGGGCGGTGCCATGGGCAATGTCCTCGGTACGCATGCCGAACAGTTTGACCAGCGGCAGTTCGCTGTCGATCAAGGCCTGGAATTCTGCAACGCTGATCTGGCTCATGAGGTTTCTCTGAAAAAAGGCAGAGACACATGCTGCATGACCATTACGTTAACGTCAATTTGCGACCGTCAGACAGCGCATGAAGGCCACCGGACAATCTGTCCTGAAAAAATCAGCGCGGACGGTGACCACGCTCGATCAGCACGCCAACGCGGCGCACGCCGGGTAAAATTCCCAGCTTGGTGACGGAAACCTGTACCCAGGGCGCGCCAAAGTCTTCACGAATCACCTTGGCGATATATTCGGCCAGCGCTTCGAGCAGCAGGAAGTGCTGTTCCGACAGTGCCTTGCGCAAGCGTTCCACCACCACGCCATAGTGAATGGTGTCGCCGATATTGTCGGTGTGGCAGGGCACTTCACTGGGAATGCCGATTTCCAGGTCGATTTCGATGGTTTGCGGATTTTTCCGCTCCCACTCATAAACACCGATAATGGTGTCGGCGCGTACTTCGCGCAGGAAAATGATGTCCATTGCTATGCCGGGAGTTGGGCTTTGTCGCCCGATACCGTAAAATCCGAAGCCTTCTATTCTAATGGATACACCATGACCACGACAGCATTTGCCTTCATTGTTGCGGCCTACCTGCTGGGCTCGCTGTCTTTTGCCGTGATCGTGAGCAAGGCCATGGGCATGGCCGACCCGCGCAGCTACGGCTCGGGCAACCCCGGTGCCACCAATGTGTTGCGTACCGGCAAGAAACTTGCCGCCGTGCTGACCTTGCTGGGTGATGGAGCCAAGGGCTGGGTGGCAGTGGCGCTGACGGCCTGGTTCGGCCCGCAATACGGACTGGGCGAGCAGGCCATTGCCATGTCGGCACTGGCGGTGCTGATCGGCCACATGTGGCCGGTATTCTTCGGCTTCAAGGGCGGCAAGGGTGTGGCCACCGCGGTGGGCGTGCTGTTCGGTTTCAATATCTGGCTGGCACTGGCCGCCATTGCCACCTGGCTGTTCATGGCTTTTGTGGTGAAGATTTCCTCGCTGTCCGCCATCGTGGCCTGCGTGATGGTGCCGGTGTATGCCTATTTCATCGTGCAGCCGTCCTCGCCGTATTTTGGCACCTGCATCATCATTGCCATCCTGGTGATTCACCGCCACAAATCCAACCTGATCAAGCTGTTGACCGGGCAGGAAGGCAAGATTGGCGAGAAGGCCGAGAAAAAGGGCAATTAGTCGCTTGCCGACAAACCAAAAAGCCACCGCATGCGGTGGCTTTTTTTGCAGCCTTTGGCCATCAGCCGTCGGACAGTACCTTCACATGGGCGGTTACGCTGCGCGCCAGCGAGGACAAGTCATAGCCGCCCTCCAGTACCGAGACGATGCGGCCATCGGCATACTGGTCGGCAATCTGCATCAGGTGGCGGGTCACCCATTCATAATCCGCTTCCACCAGTCCCAGTGAACCCATATCATCCTCGCGGTGGGCATCAAACCCGGCAGAGATAAAGATCATCTGCGGCTGGAAGTCGTGCAGGCTGGGCAGCCACACGTTTTCCACCACTTCGCGGAATTCCCGCCCGGTGCTGCCCGCCTTCAGCGGCACGTTAACCATGTTCGGCCCTACCGGGTTGTCACCGCAGTAAGGGTAGAAGGGGTGCTGGAAGATGGACACCATCATCACGCGCGGGTCGTCACGGAAGATGTCTTCGGTGCCGTTGCCGTGATGCACGTCGAAGTCGATCACCGCAATCCGTTCGAACTTGTAGGTGGACAGCGCATGGGCAATGCCGACGGCGATATTGTTGAAGAAGCAGAATCCCATCGCCTTGTCGTGCTCGGCATGGTGGCCGGGCGGGCGAATGGCACAGAAGGCATTGGGTGCCTTGTCCTCGCACACCATTTCCACCGCCTTGATTACCGCGCCGGCGGCGCGACGTGCGGCAGGCAAGGTGCCCGGTGCCATGGCGGTGTCCGGGTCCATGCGAAAGGTGCCAACCGATGGCGCACAGGCCTCGATGTATTCCACATAGCGTGGCGGGTGCACCCGGGCCAATTGCTGCTCGGTGACCTCCGGTGCTTCCACCTCATGCAGGCTGTCGTAAATCTGTGCGGCCATCAGTTGATCCTTGATGGCAACCAGGCGTTCCGGGCATTCCGGGTGGCCCACCCCCATATTGTGCTGCAGGCAGACAGAATGGGTGATGTAGGCAGTGAGTCCGTTTCTCTGTAGACGGTTTTTGAGCCAAGTTAACACGAGCGTTTCCTTGTTGCGTACGATTGTTTGCGTACAATGGACGCGAGTTTTATCTTTATGTATTTTCGATAAATACTGCGCGCAACCGGGTCCAAATGCAATCACTCAGCCTTGCCTATCGTCAACTGAACACGCTTATCCTGGGGAAGTCTCGCGCCGTCCGGCTGGCGCTGACCTGCCTGATCGCCCGGGGCCACCTGCTGATCGAGGACGTGCCCGGCGTGGGGAAAACCACGCTTGCCCATGGTCTGGCGGCGGTACTGGGGTTGCATTACCAGCGTGTGCAATTCACCAGCGACCTGCTGCCTGCCGACATTCTCGGCGTCAATATCTACCAGCGCGATAGTGGCAGCTTCCGCTTTCACCAGGGACCGGTATTCAGCCAGCTGTTATTGGCCGATGAAATCAACCGTGCCTCGCCCAAGGTGCAATCTGCCTTGCTGGAAGCCATGGAAGAGCGTCAGGTCTCGATTGATGGTGAAAGTCATCCGCTGCCCCAGCCGTTTTTTGTGATTGCCACCCAGAACCCGTCCGAGCAGCTGGGGACTTTTCCGTTGCCGGAGTCGCAGCTGGACCGTTTCCTGATGCGGATTTCGCTTGGCTATCCTGCAGCCGATGCCGAGCGGGCATTGCTGCTGGGACAAGACCGGCGCAGCTTGCTGGCAGACATGACTCCCTGCTTGCAGGGCGATGGTTTGTTGCAACTGCAGCAGAAGGCAGCCGCGCTGACGGTCACTGCCGATCTGGCTGATTATGTGCTGGCACTATTGCAGGCTACCCGGCAGGAAAGCAGTTTCCTGACCGGCCTGAGTCCGCGTGCCGGGCTGGCCTTGCTGTCCGCGGCCAGGGCATGGGCGATGCTGGAAGGGCGTGACCACGTATTGCCGGAAGATGTTAAAGCCATTTTCCCGGCAGTGGCCGGCCATCGTCTGGGTTTGACCGGGGATGCCACGGCCAGCCTCACCGCCTTGCTCGACCATGTTGCCATTCCGTAAGCGCCTGCGTAGCTGGTGGTGGCGGCGTCTGCCGCAGGAGGCGGTCTGCCGGCTGAGCCAGCGGCGTATCTATCTGCTGCCCACCCGTTTTGGTTTGCTGTTGTTGCTGGTGGCCGCTGCAGTGTGGGTGGGCGCGCTCAATTACGCGGTCAGCCTGGCTTACGGGCTGGCATTCTGGATCATCAGCCTGTTGTTGCTTGCCGTGCTGATGGCCTACCGGCAATTGGCCGGCCTGCAATTGCAGGTGGAAGCCGGGGAAAACACTTTTCTTGGGCAGGTGGCCAACTGCCGTCTATTGCTGATCAATCAGGCTGGTGTGGAGCGACAAATACATCTGTGGGCAGAAGCAGGAGAAAGCGCTGTACATTGCCAGCTACCGGCGGGTGGCCAGCAGTCGGTCAGCATTCCGCTGTTGCTCAATCGGCGTGGGCCGCATGCTTATCCGGTGCTGCAAATATGGAGCACCGCTCCTTTTGGCCTGATTCGTGCCTTCTCCTGGTGGCGCCCTGACGCCACTGTGCTGGCCTACCCACACCCTTTGCCAGACCACATCCGTCATGCTGATGGCTTGCAAGCGGGCAAAGGGCGCAGTGGGGGAGAGGATGAGGAGGATTTTTCCCATCTGGCTGAATATCAGGCGGGCGATACGCCACGCCAGATTGCCTGGAGCATGCTGGCGCGGCGCGATGTATTGGCCAGCAAACGCTTTGTCAGCCAGCCGCGTGGCCATGCCGTGCACGAGCTGGCCTGGCAGGATTACCCGGCATCACTGGACGTGGAAACCCGGCTGTCCCGTTTGTGCTGGCGCCTGTTGCAGTGCGAGAAGGCCGGCCAGCGCTATCGCGTGCGTTTGCCCGATACGGTGATCGAACCGCAGGCAGGTCAACGGGAAAGGGCATTGGCCGCACTGGCCAACTGCTCACTGCCATCATGAAACATTCTTTGTTCCGCCTCGCTGAAATGGCGGTGCTACTGGCCGTGGCGCTGGTCATCGTCCCCTTGTTGTTCTATCTGCCGTTCTGGTTACCGGCCCTGGTCGAGCTCATGCTGTTGCTGCGCGCATGCCTGCTGCTGCGCCAGTCTCGCTTGCCTGGTTTGGCTGTGCTTCTGCCCTTGCTGGTGTTGGCAGCGGCTGGTGTATGGCTGAATCTGAATACCCTGATTGGCCGGGAAGGTGGAGCAGCATTGTTGATCCTGCTCTTGGGCTTCAAGGTTTTTGAGTCCCGCCAGCAGCGTGACTGGCAAGTCGTCCTGGCGCTGGGTTTTTTCCTGAGCGCCATCCCCTTGTTATTCGATCAGAGCCCCTGGTCCGCGTTGTGGCTGGTCATCAGCCTGCTCGCCTTGACCTGGGCCATGTTGCGACTGGCCGGGGATATTCCATCAGGCAGTGCCCGCACCGCGGTACAAGCCTTGTTGCTGTCCTTGCCGCTGATGCTGGTGTTGTTTGTGGTGATGCCGCGTTTGCCCGGCCCCTTGTGGAGCATGCCGCACGATAGTCATATCGCGCAGACCGGCCTGTCCGACAGCATGGAGCCAGGCAGTATCAGCCAGCTGGTGCAACGTGAAGATGCCGCATTTTCAGTGGTGTTTTCCGGCCAGGCACCAGCCGTCAGCCAGATGTATTGGCGCATCATGATCCTGGACGATTTTGATGGCCGTCGCTGGCAGAACGTACATGGCTTGCAGCAAGAGACTGTGCAATTGCAAGGCGGTCAGCTTATTCCTTACCGTTTGACCGGCAAGCCCGTCCGCTCCCGGCTCCCCTTGCTGGAGTACCCTTTGCAAGCACCCGGAGGCGGCGTGCTGGAGCCGGGCCGGCTATTGCGCCTGGCCAGTGACAGCGATGACATGGTGCGCATCGATGCTGCAAGCCTGCTTGGCAGTCATTACCGCCAGTCTCTGAGCCAGAGCGATCAGGATTTCTACCGCCGCCTGCCTCCGGGCAATCCGGCCAGTCGGCAGTTGGCGATGCAATGGCGCATGCAAAGTCAGGATGATGCCGGTTTTGTGCACGAGGCCCTGCTGCATTTCCGTCTGAACGGTTATCGCTATACCTTGACGCCGCCCTTGCTGGAAGGTGACAACACGACCGATGCCTTCCTGTTTTCCAGCCGTCAGGGCTTTTGCGAGCATTACGCCTCGGCCTTTGCATTCCTGGCCCGGGCTGCTGGCATTCCGGCCCGGGTAGTTACCGGTTACCAGGGCGCGCAGTACAACCCGGTTGGCCGGTTCTGGCAAGTGCGCTCCTCAGATGCCCATGCCTGGGTCGAAGTATGGTTGAAGGAAAGCGGTGAGTGGCTGCGGGTCGATCCGACGGCGGCGGTTGCGCCACAACGGGTCAGTGATGGTGTCAGCCAAAGCATTCCCTCATTGCAGCCTGCCATGCCCTTGATGGGCAGCCGTATCCCTGGCTGGTTGCTGCCTCTGCAGCAAAGCTGGCAGGCTGCCGGCTTTGCCTGGCAGCAGTGGGTGGTGGGCTACGATGCCACCCGACAGCTCAATCTGTACCGTTTGCTGGGCCTTGGTGAGGCGGTGGATGCCGCAGCCGTCTTGCGCGCATTGCTTTTAGGTGGTGCTCTGGGTTTGTTGCCATTGTTGTGGTGGTGGCGCAGGCGACCCGCGATGGCACCATTGCAAGTGGGCCGCAACTTGTTGGTGGCTGCATTGCACTGTCACGGCATCACGATTCTGCCCAGTGACGGGCCGCTGGACATGCTTAACAAGGCTGCGCATCTGCCAAAGGACGTGCGTGTCCTGCTCAAGCAATTGCTCAAGGAGTATGCCGCCATGCGTTATCGGCATGCAGAATTGCCAGTCAGGCAAGTGCAGGCCTGGCTTGGGCAAGTGCGCCGTTTTGCGCAGCAGGCTCGCAAGCAAAGGCGGCACAGCTGAGTGAATGAATGTACCGGATTTCGGGGAGGACTACGGCGACGTTTGCCTGAGGATACTAGTCGTGTGTCTTGTCGCAGACAAACAAAAACCCCGCCGTTACGGGCGGGGTCATGCTGCGGTTGGCAGGGCTGGTAAAGCGCGATGTTTACAGGACAAAATCGCGTGAAATACCCTTGCGGCGCAGAATGCGACGCAGTTGCTCCAGCCCTTCTATCTGAATCTGGCGCACGCGTTCCCGGGTCAGGTTAAGCGCAGCAGCCAGCTCCTCCAGCGTGCAGATTTCATGACCGTTCAGGCCATAGCGGCGCTCGATCACCATGCACTGCTTGTCATTGAGCTGTGCCAGCCATTCCTTGACGAAGAGTTCCAGCTGGTTGTTATGCAACTGGATTTCAGGCTCTTCATGTTGTTCATCAGGGATGGACTCACCAATGGACAGCATCGGGTCAATGTCGAGCGGGGCATCCAGTGAAGCCATGCGTTCGTTCAGATTCATGACCTTGCGCACATCTTCCACCGGTTTGCCGACATGCTGGGCAATTTCTTCCAGTGTCGGTTCACGTCCCATCCGGCTTTCCAGTTGGCGGGAAGCACGCAGGTAGACGTTCAGCTCCTTGATGACATGAACCGGCAGACGGATGGTGCGTGACTGGTTCATGATGGCCCGTTCGATACTCTGACGAATCCACCACGTTGCATAGGTTGAGAAACGGAAGCCGCGTTCCGGATCAAACTTTTCCAGTGCATGCATCAGCCCGATATTGCCCTCTTCGATCAGATCAAGCAGCGCAAGGCCGCGATTGATGTAATGTTTGGCAATATTGACCACCAGACGCAGATTGTGCTCGATCATTTTCTGACGGGCATCAAAATCGCCAGTGACTACACGGCGTGCCAGTTCCAGTTCCTGGGCTGGTGTCAGCAAGGCATTGTTTCCGATGTCGTTAAGGTAAATCTGGGTGACATCGGCCACTTCCTCGGTCACGCTCTGACGTTCGGCAGCCTCTTCGGTTTCTGCTTCAGCGGCAACGTCTTCGGCAACTTCTTCTTCAAGAACTTCCTCTTCTTCGAGGATATCGCTGTCTTGGTTCATTATTTCCCCCCGCTACGGTGGATCCTGGCAGAGGGAAATACCTCTGTTCAGGACTTGTTGTCTAGGTACTGCATCGGATCAACCGGTTTCCCGAAGCGGCGGATCTCAAAATGCAGTTTTACCTGATCGGCATCAGTATTACCCATTTCGGCAATCTTTTGCCCTTTCCTGACAGACTGGCCCTCCTTGACCATCAACTGACTGTTATGAGCGTATGCAGACAGAAAAGTCTTGTTGTGCTTGATGATGATGAGTTTACCGTAGCCCCTCAAGCCATTTCCGCTGTAAACGACCTTGCCATCGCCTGCAGCTATGACACTTTGACCTGCACGACCACTGATATCGACACCTTTATTGCTTTCCGAATAACCGCGTATCACTTTTCCTTCGGTTGGCCAACCCCAGGCGACTGCATCTTCACTTGTTGTTGCCTGAGATTTTTCTTCAATTTTGTTCTTATTTTCCGATATTGCAGCTGGAGTACTACTGTCCTTTTTGTCGGATTGACTGTTTGCGGACGTCATCGCAGCTACTTTGGGTGGCATTGTCTTTTTATTGCCACTTCCTTCGCTCTGTTGTGCCAGTGTTTTGGCAGTTTCTTCCGAATAAGGCAGTTTCAGTGCCTTCGGATAATTTTTGCTGCCAGCGGCAGGATTACCACTTTCTATGGTGGCTTGTTCTGGTTTTGGTTGTTCTGTTGCCGGTACCGTCGTTTGTTGTTTCAGGACGGGTTGGGGCTGGGCTTCATTATTGGCCGGTGGCGTCAGACGTAACACCTGACCAACCTTGATATTGTTGTCTGACAGATTATTCCATGCAGCAACATCTTTGTATTTCAAACCATTATTCAGCGAAATGCGAAACAGGTTTTCACCTGCCTGAACAACATGTGTCTTTTCTGCTGAATCATTGCCCAATTTCTTGGCAGTCAGTCCGCTGCCGCTCTTGTAGGGCGTTGCCACGGCAGTGTCTGCTGCAACTGGTGCCTGGGGCTTGCTGGTCGTGCTCGTTATCGTTGCCACCGGAGCGGGGCGGGCTGACTCAACCGGTGCTGCCTGTTGCGCCATGCTGCTGCAACCTGCCAGAACAACGGAGGTTAACGATGCGGTCAGCCAATGCTTTGAATGCTGTTTATGCATGCCTATGGATTTTATATGTCAGTTAATTGAGGTTTGTAAACATTTACACTTGGTATGTGTTGTGTTTTTGCAAGAATTAGTTACGACCGGGCAGGAGTGGTACAAACTTGACCGGGTCCAGTCTGGTCTTTTGCAAACCCTGCGTGGTCTTCTCCAGCAGCCACAAATACTGCTCGGCTTCACCGACCGGCATGATCAGCCTGCCGCCTTCTGCCAATTGTTCGACCAGTGCTTCCGGAATGTTGCGAGCCGCCGCTGTCATGATGATGCCTTCGAACGGTGCTGCTTCCGGTAGCCCGAAGTGACCATCACCATGAACCAGCCGGGCGTGAACCAGTTTGGCTGCACGCAGATTCCGTCTTGCTTTGTCCAGCAGGGCCGAGAGTCGTTCAATCGAATACACTTCAGCCCCGGTCTTGAGCAATACGGCTGTCTGGTAGCCGCATCCCGTGCCGATTTCCAGCACCTTGCCAGGCTTGCGACCGGCAAGTAGCACTTCAGTCATGCGCGCTACGGTCAGCGGCTGCGAAATGGTCTGGCCATGACCGATGGGGAGGGATACATCGTCATAGGCGCGTGTTGCCAATGCCTGATCGACAAACAGGTGACGTGGCACATCAGACATGGCACCAAGGACACGTTCGTCCTGAATGCCGGATTGTCGCAGGCGCTCCACCATGCGTTTGCGGGTACGGTCAGACAGCATGCCATAGGCTTGGCTGTCTTGTGTCACGGATGAAGCCATGTATTGATTCCGTCCATTTGGCCAAATGCAGTTAGATCGAGCATGAGCGGAGTCAGCGAGGCATGCTTGCCTGCAATGGCCGCAAAGTCGGTGCCTGGCCCGGCATCTTGTGCCGCTCCCACCGGGCCTACCCAGTATATCGTTTCTCCACGGGGATTCTTGGCTTTGATGACCGGTTCGGCATGATGCCGGTGCCCCAGACGGGTGACTTGCAGCGCTTGCAGCTCGTTGGCAGGGATGTCCGGGACATTGACATTGAGCAGCACGGGGCTGCTCAGTGGATATTGTCGATGGTGTTCCAGCAGTTGCTCCACCACCAGTGCTGCAGTATCGAAGTGCTTGCCGCTATAGCCGGCCAGTGAGACGGCGATGGAGGGAATGCCCAGCAAAAAGCCTTCGCTGGCGGCGGCGACGGTGCCGGAGTAAATGGTGTCATCGCCCATGTTCGGGCCATGGTTTATACCGCTGAAGATCATGTCCGGACGGAAATCCAGCAAGCCGGTCACTGCCAGGTGAACGCAGTCGGTGGGAGTGCCATTGACATAATAAAAGCCGTTGGCTGCCTGGCGGACGGTCAGGGGGCGGTCCAGGGTGAGCGAATTGCTGGCGCCGCTTCGGTCGCGTTCCGGGGCGACCACGACGACTTCGCCATGGCGTGCCAGGGTTTCCGCCAGTACCCGTATGCCGGGTGAGAAATAACCGTCGTCATTGCTGATGAGGAACTTCATGCTCTGCTTCCGGGTTGGACGCATGATTGTATCGCTGCGAGGGAGTGCTGGGAAACCATTGCAGCACATTCAGACAAAGAAAAACCCGCCGCAGCGGGTTGGTCTGATCAGGCGTAGTAGCGCTGGCTGAATTCCAGCATGCGTTCAATCGGGATGCGGGCTGCATCCATTTGTTCCGCCGTGAGGTAGTCGATGCGCAAACCCTCGCCTTGCTGGGCGCGTTTGACCGCTTCGATGGTATTCATCTTCATGTAAGGACAGGAGTTGCACTGGCAACCGGCGTAGATGGGGGCCTGCCGCAGGTCCAGGTCAGGGCGGGCCAGGCCCATGTTGTACAGGATGCCGTCTTCGGTTGCGACAAAGATGACGGCCTTGCTATCACCCTTGAAGGCTTTTACCCAGTTCAGCATGCCGGAGGTGGAGCCAACGTAATCGGCCTTTTTCAGTACCGGCAACGGGCTTTCCGGGTGGGCAATCAGGTATTTTTCACCCGTTGCGGCGGCAAATGCTTCATCCAGCGCTGCTTCGTTGAACTTGTCGTGTACTTCACACACGGCCGACCACAGCGGCATGTCGTAGCCGTATTGGTCGTTCAGGTAGCCGCCCATGTTGCGGTCCGGCGAGAAAATGACTTTTTTGCCTTTGGCATACAGGTGGGCAATGATGTCGTCCACATTGCGGCTGGTGACAATCCAGTCTGACAGTGCCTTGTGTTCTGCGCTGGAGTTGATGTACGACACATGGACATGGTCCGGGTGGCTTTCACGCCATGCCTTGAGTGCAGTGACATCGGTCTGGGTGACCAGCGAACAGGTGGAGCCTGCATCCGGCAGAATGACTTCAGCCTGCGGATTGAGGATTTTGGCGGTTTCTGCCATGAAACGGACACCGGCAAACACAATGATGTCGGCGTTGGCTTCCTTGGCATACAGCGACAGTTCCAGGCTATCGCCCACCTTGTCAGCCATTTGCTGGATTTCCGGCTGGGTGTAGTAGTGGGCAAGGGTGACGACGCGCTTCGTCATGATGGCTGACTCCTGCCCGCTCTGCTTAACGTGATGCAGGCGAGCTGAATTGATATGTTGCAATGCAGTTCCCGTGGACTGCTGAACCGTCAAGGGTAGCAATATTGCAGTGCGATTACCACCGCCAGCTTGTGTGCGATGCGCGGACGGTGGCGGTCTTTGCTATAAAATTCATCTGGGGTGCGCTTGCCCGAGGTCAACATGAGGCGGCAAGGTCTGCGGCAGCATGTCGGTGTCATTCTGCACAGGCTGTGCTTGGCCGATCAGTCCTGTCACGTCATGACGCATGCTCGTTTGTCCTTATTGTGCATTGCACAATACTATCGCAACATACAAGTATCAAGCTGGATTTGCCTTTGCAAGTCCATGTATTCAAACAGATCTGGCCAGAAGATTGGCTGCCACCTGGCAGCGCGTCGTGCTGGATGACTGCTGGCATTAACCCTACTGGAACCGCTTCCATGAAGCCTCACTACCTTACTCCGCTGTTTTCACCGCGCACTGTTGCTGTTGTTGGTGCCAGCGATACGCCTGGCTCCATTGGCCAGGCGGTGTTTGCCAATTTGTTGGCAGGCAATTTTCAAGGCAAGCTGTTTCCGGTCAATCTGAATCACAAGGTAGTTGGTGGTATTCCTGCCGTTCCCTCGGTACGCCTGATCGAACCGGCGGTTGACATGGCCGTGGTCTGTACGGCCATTCGCACTTTGCCAGCCATCATCAAGGATTGTGGCAAGAAGGGCATCAAGGCCGTGCTGTTGGCCAAGGAGTTTTCCGACAGTGAGCAACTGGAGCGGGAAATCCTGAATGAGTCGGTATCCATTGCCCGCCACTATGGCATCCGTGTGCTGGGACCGAATGTATTGGGCCTGATGCGACCGGTAGCTGGTTTCAATGCCACCAACTACACCAGTAAGGTCCGTCCGGGAAACATGGCGCTGGTGTCGCAGTCGTCAGCCCTGTGTACGGCCATGCTGGACTGGGCAGACAGCAAGGGCATCGGTTTTTCCAGTGTGATTTCGGTGGGCGACGCGCTGGATGTCGATTTCGGCGAAATTCTGGATTACCTGGTGGCGGATAATTTCACCCAAGGCATTCTGTTGCATGTTCACCACATCCATCATGCACGCCGCTTCATGAGCGCGCTGCGTGCGGCCGCGCGTACCAAGCCGGTGGTGGTGATCAAGTCGGGTCGCTATCAGGATGATGTGACCGGTGTCACTCATTCGAGCAACCTGATTGAAAGCGGTGATGTTTTCGATGCGGCGCTGTCCCGAGCCGGTGTGCTGCGCGTGTCTTCCATTGCCCAGTTGTTTACTGCGGCCAAGGTGCTGGCAGCCAATTTCCGCGTTGGCGGCAAGCGGCTGGCTATTGTCACCAACGGTATTGGCCCGGGGGTGCTGGCGGCCGACAGTGCTTATACCAATGGTGTGGAGTTGGCCAAGTTGAGCGACGCCACCATGGAACTGCTCAATAACGCCTTGCCACGCAACTGGTCGCATGGCAACCCCATCGACCTGATCGGCGATGCCAGCCCGGTGCGTTTTCGTACTGCGGTAAAGGCCTGTATTGACGACCCGAATGTCGATGGCGTGCTGGTGATTTTTACCCCGCAAGCCGGTACCGACCACCTGACCACGGCGCAGTTGATGATTGGCTTGCAGCGAGAATCCAGCAAGCCGATGTTCCTGTCCTGGCTGGGTGATGCCAAGGTATCGGAAAGCCGCGACCTGTTTTCCAAAGCAAAGTGCGCGCATTTCCGTGCGCCGGAATACGGCATCGAGGTATTCCGTAACCTGGCTTCCTATCATTACAACCAGCAATTGCTGTTGCAGACCCCGGGGCCGCTGGAAGGCAAGCGTGAAGCGCCAGACCTGCTACGTGCCCGTGCAGCGATTGCCGGAGCCATGGCCGAAGGCCGGACCATTTTGTCCGAGCGGGAATCCAAGGAAGTGCTGGCCGCATTCCGTATCCCGGTTAACCCCACCTTGTTGGCGCGTAGCGAAGACGAGGCGGTGGTGCTGGCCGAGCAAATCCATTACCCGGTGGTGCTGAAGATTGACTCTCCGGACATCATCTACAAATCGGATGTCGGCGGTGTGGAGCTGAACATCAGTAATGAAGCCACCTTGCGCGCAGCCTTCCGCAGCATTCTGGAGCGGGCGCACCAGGCCATGCCGGAGGCGCGCATTGATGGCATTTCGGTACAGCCCATGCGTAAACGCCGTTTTGCGCGTGAAGTGATGGTGGGGGTAACCCATGACAGCTCTTTCGGCCCGGTGATTACCTTTGGTGCTGGTGGCATTGCGGTGGAAGTCATGCATGACCGTGCGCTGTCTTTGCCGCCACTGAACCAGTACCTGGTGGGCAGCATGATACGCAAGACCCGTATCGGCCAATTGCTGGGTGCCTTCAAGAACCTGCCTGCAGTGGACATGGACGAGCTGGTGGATGTGCTGCTGCATGTTTCCGAGATGGTGTGTGAACTGCCGGAACTGCGTGAGATGGACATCAACCCCTTGGTTGCGGACGAAAAGGGCGTTATTGCGCTGGATGCGCGCATCATCGTCGAACCGTTAAAGCCAGACGTGAAGCGCTACGGCCACATGGCCATCATGCCTTACCCTACGCATATGGTGCGCAGCGCCACGCTGAACGATGGCATGAAGGTCACCATTCGCCCGGTGCGACCGGAAGATGCCGAGATGCAGCAGGAATTTGTCCGCATGCTGTCGGACGAAAGCCGCTACAACCGCTACATGTCCAGCATCAAGCAGCTGTCGCAAACCATGCTGGTGCGCTTTACCCAGCTGGACTACGACCGTGAAATGGCGCTGGCCATGACCTGCGAGACCGAGAACGGTGAAGAGCAGCAAGCAGTGGCCCGTTTCATTACCGATCCGGACAACGAAGGCTGCGAATTTGCGCTGGAAGTGGCGGACAAATGGCAAGGCAAGGGCATTGGCTACATCCTGATGAATGCCTTGTTCGATGCCGCCCGTGAGCAAGGGCTGACCGTGATGCGCGGTGAAGTGCTGGCCGGCAACAAGGGCATGCTCAAGCTGATGCACAAGCTGGGCTTTACCGTGGAAACCCATCCGGAAGACAGGGCGCTGACCATTGTCACCAAGATTCTTTAATGCATTGCACTGTACGCCCTTGGCCGATTGCAGGGCTGTGGTGTGGTTTTTTTCGTCAAAGCAGGGGTCTTCTGCTGACCGATATCGGGCGGCAGGACTGGCAGGCGTATTAAGCGCTTGCAAGATAAGGGAAAAGTGCCATAGAATCGTGGGCTTTTCTACGATACCGTTTTTATCTAAGGACAATCGACAATGGTAGTGATTCGTCTGGCACGTGGCGGCGCCAAGAACCGTCCGTTCTACAACATCGTGGTGACCGATTCCCGTAACCGTCGTGACGGTCGCTTCATCGAGCGCGTTGGCTTCTACAACCCGGTAGCTAACGAGAAGGAAGAGCGCGTGCGCCTGACTTCCGATCGTCTGAACTACTGGATCGGCGTTGGTGCCCAGGTTACCGACGCTGTAGCCAAGCTGCTGAAAGAGCAGAAGGTTGCTGCCTAATCGTTCGTTGACTCAACTCGCGGACTAAGGCGCATGCGCAAGGAAGATCTCGTCTTGATGGGGTTTGTGCGTGGCGCCTTCGGTATCAAGGGCTGGATCAAGGTCCAGGCCGATACCGAATACGCTGACGGTCTGTTTGACTACCCGGTCTGGTGGCTGGGCAAGGATGACAGCTGGAAGCCGTACACATTTGAAAACGGGGCGGTGCAGCCCAAGGGCTTGTCCGTCAAGCTGCAGGGCATTGAAGATCGTGACGCGGCGGAAGCCCTGCGCGGCCTGCAAATAGCCGTTCCCCGTAGTGAATTGCCGGAAGCTGGCACTGACGAATATTACTGGTCCGATCTGATCGGCCTGTCTGTCGTCAATCAGCAAGGTGTGGTGCTGGGCAAGGTGACCGAATTGATGGAAACCGGAGCCAACGACGTATTGGTGGTAGAAGGTGAACACGGCCAGCGGCTGATTCCCTTCGTTGGCCAGTTCGTACTGGATGTCAGTCTGGCCGAGGCCCGCATTTCAGTCGACTGGGGCCTGGATTACTGATGCATATCGATGCCATCACCCTGTTTCCGGAAATGTTCGATGCCATCGCCCGCTTTGGTGTAAGCCAGCGGGCGCTTGATCTGGGCATTTGGGATTTCCAGAAATGGAATCCACGCGATTTCACCCATGACAACTACCGCCGTGTGGACGACCGTCCTTATGGTGGTGGGCCTGGCATGCTGATGCTGATTGAACCGCTGGAGGCTGCCATTACGGCGGCCAAGGCACGTCAGCAGGCAGCAGGTGTCGAAGAGAGCCATGTTATCTACCTGTCCCCGCAAGGGCGTGCATTGACGCACGAAAAAGCGGTTGAGCTGTCCCGTCGTCCCGGTCTGATTGTGCTGTGCGGACGTTACGAAGGGGTGGACGAGCGTTTGATCGAGCGGCAGGTGGACGAGGAAGTTTCCATTGGCGACTACGTGTTGTCCGGTGGCGAGCTACCGGCCATGGTGCTGATGGATGCGGTCATCCGGCTGCTTCCCGGTGTTCTCAACGACGCCCAGTCTGCTTATGAAGACTCATTTGTGAACGGACTCCTTGATTGTCCGCACTATACCCGACCCGAAGACTATCAGGGCATGCGGGTGCCGGATGTACTCATGTCCGGAAATCATGCACTGATTGCTAAATGGCGGCTCAAGCAGGCGCTGGGAAGAACGTGGCAACGTCGACCAGAGCTGTTGCAGGGCCGCACTTTGACAAAACAGGAATCTCGGCTGCTGGCAGAGTACCAGCAGGAACAAGATATCCGTAAAAAACCGGAGTAACACATGGATCTGATCCAGAAACTCGAGCAAGAAGAAATCGCCCGCCTGGGCAAAACCATCCCGGAATTCGCTCCTGGCGATACCGTTGTGGTGAATGTCAAGGTAAAGGAAGGTAACCGCGAACGTCTGCAGGCTTACGAAGGCGTTGTTATCGCCAAGCGTAACCGTGGCCTGAACAGCTCTTTCATCGTGCGCAAGATGTCCGCCGGTGAAGGTGTTGAGCGTACTTTCCAGACCTACTCCCCGCTGGTGGCTTCCGTTGAAGTGAAGCGCCGTGGTGACGTACGTCGCGCCAAGCTGTACTACCTGCGTGGTCGTACCGGCAAGTCCGCACGTATCAAGGAAAAACTGCCGGCTCGCAAGCAAGGCTGATCCTGATACCGTCAGGTATGATGAAAGCGCAAGGTTCACACCTTGCGCTTTTTTTATGTCTTCGGCCAGGAAAGACATCATGAGTACGGAAAGCATAGACCGGTTTCTCGATCATCTGTGGCTGACGGATGGCTTGTCTGCCAATACCCTGGCGGCTTATCGCCGTGATCTGGCCAAAATGCAAAAACAGCTGCAAAGCCAGGATGACGCGCTGGAATCGGCCAGCCATGCCCAGCTGCAGCAGGCCTTGTTGGCAAGTATCGAGCAGGAGAAACCTGCCACGCGAGCCAGGCAGCTGTCCTGTCTGCGGCGCTATTACCAGTATCTGCTAGGGACAAAGCAGCGCAATGACGACCCCAGCCTGCATCTGGATAACCCCAGGCTTGGGCAGCGGCTGCCCAAAACGCTGTCAGAAGGGCAGGTTGAGCTATTGTTGCAGGCGCCGGATGTGGAAACTCCGCTGGGACTGCGCGATCGGGCCATGTTTGAAGTGCTGTATGCAACCGGCTTGCGCGTGTCCGAGCTGGTGGGGCTGACGCTGCAGCAACTGGACATGGTGACGGGTCTGATCATCACCCGTGGCAAGGGCAACAAGGAGCGCATGGTGCCCTTGGGAGAAATTGCCCTGGAATGGCTGGAGCGCTACTTCAGGGACGCCCGTGTGCTGTTGTTGGGTGGAGCGCAGTGCGATGCCGTATTTGTCACCCAGCGCAAGGCCGGGATGAGCCGGCAGATGGCCTGGCATCTGATTGCCAGCTATGCCAGTGCGCAGGGTTTGCCACCCGTTGGGCCACACATGCTGCGACATGCCTTTGCCACCCATCTGGTGAACCATGGTGCTGACTTGCGCGTTGTACAGTTGCTACTGGGGCATTCGGATATATCCACCACACAAATCTACACACACGTTGCCCGCGAGCGACTCAAGCAGCTGCATGCCCAGCATCACCCGCGTGGCTGAGTGATGATGTCCTTGTCCGGTACAAAAAAACGCCCGCAATTGCGGGCGTTTTCGGTGAGGCGATATGGCTATCAGGCTCAGGCGGGCTCTGCTGCCAGTGCTTCGGTGTCGAATTGCAGCTCGACCACATCCTGGTCATTGATATCCACCGTAACTTCCCCGCCGTGGGCCAGTCGGCCAAACAGCAGTTCGTCTGCCAGTGCCTTGCGGATGGTGTCCTGAATCAGCCGTGCCATCGGACGCGCACCCATCAGCGGGTCGAAGCCGCGTTTGGCCAGGAAGGCGCGCAAGGCATCGGTGAAGTGGATTTCCACCTTCTTGTCGCCCAACTGATGCTCAAGCTGCATCAGGAACTTGTCCACCACCTGCATGATGATCTGCTCATCCAGCATCTTGAAGGAAATGGTGGCATCCAGCCGGTTGCGGAATTCCGGGCTGAACAGGCGCTTGATGTCCGCCATCTCATCCCCGGTTTCCTTGGACTGGGTAAAGCCCAGCGTCGGCTTGGACATGGCTTCGGCCCCGGCATTGGTGGTCATGATGATCACCACATTACGGAAATCGGCCTTGCGCCCGTTGTTGTCGGTCAGGGTGCCGTGATCCATTACCTGCAACAGTACGTTGTAGATGTCCGGATGCGCCTTCTCGATTTCGTCCAGCAGCAGCACCGCATAGGGGTGCTTGTTGATGGCCTCGGTCATCTGGCCGCCCTGTTCGAAGCCGACATAGCCCGGAGGCGCACCAATCAGCCGGCTTACCGCATGACGTTCCATGTATTCCGACATGTCGAAGCGGATCAGCTCCACGCCCAGCACATAAGCCAGTTGCTTGGCTACTTCGGTCTTGCCCACGCCGGTAGGACCGGAGAACAGGAAAGAGCCGATCGGCTTGTGCGGATTGCCCAGGCCCGAGCGCGTCATCTTGATGGCCGTGGCCAGGCTTTCGATGGCCTTGTCCTGGCCGAATACCACGTTCTTGAGGTCGCGCTCCAGGTTCTTCAGCACGTTCTTGTCGTCGCTGGAGACAGTCTTGGGCGGAATACGGGCAATCTTGGCGACGATCTCTTCGATCTCTGCCTTGTTGATCACCTTCTTCTGCTTGGACTTGGGCAGAATCTTCTGTGCGGCACCTGCTTCGTCAATCACGTCGATGGCCTTGTCCGGCAGGTGACGGTCATTGATATAGCGGGCAGACAATTCCGCAGCGGTAGACAGGGCCGACTGGGTGTATTTCACACCATGATGTGCCTCGAAGCGCGATTTCAGGCCCTTCAGGATTTCGATGGTCTGCTCCACGGTGGGTTCAGCCACGTCAATTTTCTGGAAGCGCCGCGATAGCGCGTTATCCTTTTCGAAAATGCCGCGATATTCGTTGTAGGTGGTGGCACCAATGCAACGCAGGCTGCCGTTGGACAGTGCCGGCTTGAGCAGGTTGGAGGCATCCAGCGTGCCGCCAGAGGCCGCACCGGCACCAATCAGCGTGTGAATTTCGTCAATGAACAAGATTGCATGTTCATCTTCGGTCAGCTGCTTGATGACTGCCTTCAGGCGCTGTTCGAAGTCACCGCGATACTTGGTGCCGGCCAGCAGCGCACCCATGTCCAGCGCGTAGACGGTAGCCTTGGACAGCACGTCAGGTACTTCATTATTGACGATGCGTCGCGCCAGGCCTTCCGCGATGGCCGTCTTGCCCACGCCAGCCTCACCGACCAGCAAGGGGTTGTTCTTGCGGCGGCGGCAGAGGATTTGCACCGTGCGTTCCAGTTCGTGCTCGCGACCGATCAGCGGGTCTATCTTGCCATCGCGGGCCTGCTGGTTCAGGTTCAGCGTGTAATTTTCCAGTGCACCACCTGGGCCGCTGCTTTGCTCTTCACCATCGGATTCGTTGTGCTGTTCACGCGATTCCGGCGGATGCTGGGGAGAGCGTTGCTTGGTGATGCCATGCGAAATGAAATTGACCACATCCAGCCGGGATATGCCCTGCTGATGCAGGTAGTACACCGCATGTGAGTCTTTTTCGCCGAAGATGGCTACCAGAATATTGGCACCAGTCACCTCCTTTTTACCGGAAGACTGAACGTGCAGGATGGCGCGCTGGATAACACGCTGGAACCCCAGTGTGGGCTGGGTTTCCACCTCGGTTTCCCCCGGAACGGTAGGTGTGTGTTCGTCAATGAAATCGCCCAGCTGCTTTTTCAGCTGGTCGAGATTGGCCCCGCAGGCCCTCAGGACATCGGCGGCGGAGGGGTTGTCGATCATGGCAAGCAGCAAGTGCTCCACGCTGATGAACTCGTGGCGCTTGCGCCTGGCGTCCATGAACGCCATATGCAGGCTTACTTCAAGCTCCTGGGCAATCATCAGTTTTCCTCCATAACGCACTGAAGCGGATGCTGGTGTGCTTTGGCAAATTGCAACACCTGTTCAACCTTGGTGGCAGCCACGTCTTTGGTATAAACGCCACACACGCCGTGACCTTGCGTATGGACTTGTAACATGACTTGGGTCGCTTTTTCCCGATTCATGTGGAACAACTGTTGCAATACTTCCACCACAAATTCCATTGGGGTGAAATCATCGTTCAATAACAATACCTTATACATGGGGGGAGGGGTGGTCCTCACCCGAGACGCCTCTTTGACGACGTCTTCGCTGAACTGCGTTGGCATGTCGACTTTCAGTTAAACCGCGGTTTACTTCAATTTTGGTTCCCCCTGGCTTTTTTTCAAGGGGAGCGTGCGAATTCCTTCAGGGGCTTGACGCTATCACAATGGTTGCGTAGAAATGCTGTCAGGTGCTTGGCTTAGCTGTTTGGCATTGTCGGATAAGCCGCAATGGGCAGCAGGCTTTAAGTTGTTCGGCCTCACCAGCCATCGTCAATCAAGGAAGTAACATGTCAATTGGTACCGTTAAGTGGTTCAACGACGCTAAAGGCTTTGGCTTTATTACCCCGGATGAGGGTGGTGAAGACCTGTTTGCCCATTTCTCCGCCATCAACATGCAAGGCTTCAAGACCCTGAAAGAGGGTCAACGCGTAAGCTTTGACATTGTTAGCGGCCCGAAAGGCAAGCAAGCGTCGAACATCCAGGCTGCCTGATCAGGCAGAGGATGTGCCAGGATTGCCAGGCACGCTGATCTGACCGGTCAACGTCCCGACAGCTTCAAACAAAACCCCGCCAGTTGGCGGGTTTTGTTTTTCATGCATTGTTGCGTGCACAGGCGCTGCCGCTGGCGTCCGGTTGCCACTGAGACCAGAGGGCAAGCAAGGTGATGCTGCCAACCAGTGACAGGCACAACCAGGGCAAGGCGGGCAGCTGCCACTGGTGCGATGCATCCAGCAGCCAGCCGCCGCCGACATAGCCCAGTGCTCCGCCTACAGCCAGTCCCACCCGGCTGCAACCCAGGTAGCTGGCGCGGGCGTGTGGACGCGCCAGGCTGGCAACATGGGTCTCCCGTGCCGGTTCCATGATGATGGAGCCGACAAAGAACAACCCCAGCACGCTGAATGCGGCCAATGGATGCGTCACATTGCTCATGACGGCCAGGCTCAGGCTCATCAGGCCAAGACCGATCAGCATGCGCTGCTCGCGGCGCAGGTGACGTTCGCCCCAGCGTGCCAACGGGTAGAGCAGGCTGAGTGAGAGACAGGTTTCCAGCGTGTACATCCAGCCGACGGCCTGGTAGCTGCCGGTGAGTTGCTTGATGGTGACCGGAACCAGCAGCATGACCTGCACCGCAAGCATGTAATAGCCGCTCAAGGTCAGTACAAAGCGCATATAGCTGCGGTCTTGCAGAACCACCCGCATGGATTGCCAGGGCGATGCCGTACCGGTGGCAACCCGATAGGGGGGGAGCAGCAAGGCATTGACCAAGGCCGCCAGAACAAAAATGGCGGTGCCCGCCAGGCCAACCCAGCGAAAGTCAAACTGTAGCAGCCAGCTGCCCAGCAAGGCGGCAGCAACTGCACCTGCACTGTCCTGCATCATCAGCAGGGCGTAGAAATGCGGGCGATGGCGGGCCAGTACCAGCTTGGCCACCAGTGCGGTACGCGGCGGGTCGAACAGGGTGCCGCCCAGGCCGGAGAGCAGGCAGGACAGATAAAGCAACCAGGGGGCATGTGCGATGGCCATGCAGGCGAAGCCGGCTGCGCGCAGCAGCATGCCAGAGACGATCAGCGGCTTGGCGCCAAAGCGATCGGCCAGCGAACCACCAAACAGCCCGAGTCCCTGCTGCAGGAACTGGCGCAGTGCCAGTGCCAGCCCGACCATGCTGGCACTCCAGCCCAGCTGATCGACGAAGTGCAGGCTGATCAGCGGAAACACCATGAAAAAACCGAATATCACCAGCAGGTTGTCCAGCAGGATGAAAGCCTTGCCAAGCTTGCGGGCACGCTGTGCGGATGCCATGTCTTCTCCTCATTCGAACAGCATTCTAGGGAGGCATCCTGCTATTATGTAAGTCTATTTCTCCTCATATTTCATATCGGTTTTGATTATGTCTGTTGCCTTGTCTGATCTGGAGCTTCTACTGGATGTGGCCGAACTGGGCAGCTTCAGCCAGGCTGCGGCCAAACGGGGCTGGTCCCAGCCGCAGGTCAGCCAGCGCATCGGTTTGCTGGAGCAGCACTGGGGTGTCACCCTGTTTACCCGGCATCGGCGTGGCGCCGTGGCCACCAATGCCTGCGAGGCTTTTCTGGAGTCTGCCCGTCAGTCGCTGACGGTTTACCGGCAAGGTCTGGATGCCATGCAGGGCACGCCGGCGGTACGGCGTATCCGCCTGTCTTGTCTGCCATCGCTGACCTCTCCGGTGTTTGGTCCCTTGCTGATGAAACTGGCGGACGCATCGATGGAAATCCGCTGCAATACTGATCATTCCCAGCAAATCATGCAGGATTTGCTCACTGGCCAGGTTGAGGTGGGTTTTGTACTGAAATGCCCGGCCATGGCAGGTATCCAGATGGAGTTGCTGTGGCGCTCGCCCATTGTTCCGGTGGTGGCTGCCAGTCATCCCCTGGCAGCTGCTGGCGGGATGCTGGCGCTGGCTGATATTGCCCGGCACCGTATTGCGCCCCAGTTCTGGGGGGATGAGTGTGAGAGCCTGATCCAGCAGATTCGCATGCTGCGGCAGCTGCCCAGCCCGATACATGCGGTGCAACCGGCATCTGCCGCGCGCGAGCTGGTGCTGCGTCATGGTTTTGTGTCCTTCATGCCGGAGTTGTCGATCAAGGCTGATTTGCAGGATGGCACGCTGGTTCGCTTGTGTGTACCAGAGCTGCCAGCCTGGCACTGGGAAGTGATGATGGCCTGGCGTGCCGGCAAGCGGGTGGATGCAGCCAAGGCACAGGTGCTGGATGCAGCGCGGGCGCTGGTGGCCGGTTGAAACGCACAAGGCCCGCTGAAGCGGGCCTTGCCAGGGGATGATGTGGTGAGGGGTTACATACGGGCAATCATGGCATCGCCAAATTCCGAGCAGGAGACTTCGGTAGCGCCGTCCATCAGGCGGGCAAAGTCGTAGGTGACCTGCTTGTCGGCAATGGCTGCTTCCATGGACCGGATCACCAGATCCGCCGCTTCCACCCAGCCCAGATGGCGCAGCATCATTTCCGCGGACAGAATCAGCGAGCCGGGATTGACCTTGTCCAGGCCGGCATATTTGGGTGCCGTCCCGTGGGTGGCTTCAAAGCAGGCGTAGTGGTCGGAAATATTGGCTCCTGGTGCAATGCCGATGCCGCCAACCTGGGCAGCCAGTGCATCCGAGATATAGTCACCGTTGAGGTTGGTGGTGGCAATCACATCGTATTCCTCCGGGCGTAGCAGGATTTGTTGCAGGAAGGCATCGGCAATGGCGTCCTTGACGATGATTTCCCGGCCGGTATTGGGATTGTTGAATTTGCACCACGGGCCACCATCAATCGGCTCGGCCCCGAATTCCTTGCGGGCCAGCGCATAGGCCGTATCTCGGAAGTTACCTTCGGTGAACTTCATGATATTGCCCTTGTGGACAATGGTGAGGCTCTTGCGGTCGTTGGCGATGGTGTAATTGAGAGCTGCGCGCACCAGTCGCTCGGTTCCTTCTACCGAGATAGGCTTGATGCCGATGCCAGAGCTGTCCGGGAAGCGGATTTTCTTCACGCCCATTTCGTTTTGCAAAAAGGCGATCACCTTTTTCACCGCATCCGAACCGGCTTGCCATTCAATCCCGGCATAAATGTCTTCGGTGTTTTCCCGGAAGATCACCATATTGACCAGTTCCGGGTGCTTGAGCGGAGATGGCACGCCCTGGAAATACTGTACCGGGCGCACGCACTGGTATAAATCCAGTTCCTGGCGCAGGGCGACGTTGAGCGAGCGGATGCCGCCGCCGACCGGAGTGGTCATCGGCCCCTTGATGGATACCGAATATTCTTTCAGCGCATCGAAGGTTTCCTTGGGCAGCCATTCGTCCGGGCCATACAGCCGGGTGGATTTTTCCCCCGCATATACTTCCATCCAGTGGATTTTCCTGCGCCCGGCATAGGCCTTTGCCACGGCAGCGTCGATGACCTTGATCATCACCGGGGTGATGTCGATCCCGATGCCATCCCCTTCAATGAAGGGAATGATGGGGTTGTCCGGAATGGCCTGTCCCGGAATGATTTTCTGTCCTTCAGCCGGAACCTTGATATGGGACGCACTCATTGTTGTTCTCTCCTTGTCACAGGGTAGGGACTGCCGGGTTCAGCAGTGTTTTCCACTCACTCAGCCTAGACCTTGGCGCGGCTGTTGCAGAGAAAGATCAGACAAATTTACTGGCCGATGGTTGACGCATGACGGCATGACAAAGAAAAAGCGCCAGGAGGAATCCTGACGCTGGTGTGGTGCTACCGACCATGAAGGCCGGTAAGCGGACTTAGGCGTGAACGCTCTTCAGTGCCGCATTGAAGGTACTGCTCGGGCACATTACAGCCTGGCACTTGGCTGGATCGGGCAGGTAGTAGCCACCGATATCTGCCGGTTTGCCTTGCACGGCCTTCAGTTCGGCAATGATTTGCGCTTCCTGCTCGGCCAGTTGCTTGGCCAGTGGAGCAAACTGGGCTTGCAGCTCCAGGTCTTCGGTCTGGTTAGCCAGCGCCTCGGCCCAGTAGCTGGCCAGGTAGTACTGGCTGCCACGGTTGTCCAGCTCGCCAGTGCGGCGCGACGGGGACTTGTCGTTGTCCAGCAGCTTGCCGGTGGCGGCATCCAGCGTCTTGGCCAGAATCTTGGCCTTGCTGTTGCCGGTCTTGATGCCCAGTTCTTCCAGCGAAACGGCCAGGGCGAGAAACTCACCCAGCGAATCCCAGCGCAGGTGGTTTTCTTCCAGTAGCTGCTGTACGTGTTTCGGAGCCGAACCACCAGCACCGGTTTCGTACATGCCGCCGCCAGCCATCAGCGGTACGATGGACAGCATCTTGGCCGAGGTGCCCAGTTCCATGATGGGGAACAGGTCGGTCAGGTAGTCACGCAGGATGTTGCCGGTGACCGAGATGGTGTCCAGACCGCGGGCAACACGTTCCAGGGTGAAACGCATGGCACGGACTTGCGACATGATGTGGATTTCCAGACCGCTGGTGTCGTAATCCTTCAGGTAGGTTTCTACCTTCTTGATCAGTTCCTTTTCGTGCGGACGGTACGGGTCCAGCCAGAACACTGCCGGCATGCCGGAGTTACGGGCGCGGGTCACGGCCAGCTTCACCCAGTCGCGGATCGGCGCGTCTTTCACCTGGCACATGCGCCAGATGTCGCCGGCTTCCACGTTCTGGCTCAGCAGTACTTCACCAGTGGCCAGGTCGACGATGTTGGCCACGCCGTCTTCAGCGATTTCAAAGGTCTTGTCGTGCGAGCCGTATTCTTCAGCCTTTTGCGCCATCAGGCCCACGTTGGGCACGGTGCCCATGGTGCGCGGGTCGAAGTTGCCGTGCCATTTGCAGAAGTTGATCATCTCCTGATAGATACGGGCAAAGGTGGATTCCGGCATCACGGCCTTGCAGTCGGCCGGCTTGCCATCGGCACCCCACATCTTGCCACCGCCACGGATCATGGCCGGCATGGAGGCATCGACAATCACGTCGTTGGGCGAGTGGAAGTTGGTGATGCCCTTGGCAGAGTCCACCATGGCCAGACGCGGACGGTGTTCCTGGCAGGCGTGCAGGTCGCGGATGATTTCTTCGCGCTTGGTGGCCGGCAGGGTCTCGATCTTTTCGTACAGATTGGCCATGCCGTTGTTCACGTTCACGCCCAGCTCTTCGAACAACTTGCCGTGTTTCTCGAAGGCGTCCTTGTAGTAAATCTTGACGCAGTGGCCAAACACGATGGGGTGGGACACCTTCATCATGGTGGCTTTCACGTGCAGCGAGAACAGGATGCCGGATTCACGGCAGTCTTCCATTTCGCGCTCGTAGAATTCGCACAGTGCCTTCTTGCTCATGAACATGGAGTCGATGATTTCACCGGCCTGCAGGGCAAGCTTGGGCTTGAGCACGATGGTCTGGCCGCTCTTGGTGGTGAGTTCCATTTTCACGTCACGGGCCTTGTCCAGGGTCATGGACTTTTCGCCGTGGTAGAAGTCGCCGTGGTGCATGTGGGAAACATGGGTTTGCGACCATTGTTTCCACTCGCCCATGGAGTGTGGGTGCTTCTTGGCGTAATTCTTCACCGCCAGCGGGGCGCGGCGGTCGGAGTTGCCTTCACGCAGCACTGGGTTCACGGCCGAACCCAGACACTTGGCGTAGCGGGCCTTCAGGGCGTGGTCGGCGTCGGTGGTGGGCAGTTCAGGATAGTCCGGCAGGGCGTAGCCCTTGGATTGCAGTTCCTTGATGCAGGCAATCAGCTGCGAAACCGAAGCACTGATGTTCGGCAGCTTGATGATGTTGGTGTCCGGGTCCTGGGTCAGCTTGCCCAGTTCGCTCAGCGTATCCGGTACTTTTTGCTCGTCGGTCAGGTATTCGGGGAATTCGGCCAGTACGCGGGCGGCGACGGAGATGTCGGCAGTTTCAATATTGATGCCGGCGCTGCCGGTAAAGGTACGGATGACTGGCAGGAAGGCGCTGGTGGCCAGCGCAGGTGCTTCGTCGGTCAGGGTGTAGATGATGGTCGGCTGTTCCGAAGGCATTGCTCTATCTCCAATGATTATTTTGACGTCAGAACGACTGCGCGAGGCGGCTTTCGCACACCGGGGGATATTCCGCTAGGCGCGTGGAAAGATACTGCATGATGCAACCGTGCTGCCAGTTGGTCGCGAGGACCTGAGGGTGGCAGCATGGCCTTCAACTTGCGGCTGTCTTTTCGGAAGTGAATTATACCCCTCAAATGTTCGCACTGTTTGTAAGTATCCGAACTTTGCCCTTGCGACTGGATAAACACGTGTTCGAATGTGAATTTTACGCACCGGTGCTGTGAGTTGCAGTCCACAGCATAGTTCCATGTTCCGGTTTTTGCTGTCCTCCTTTGTCGCAGTGAGTGGTTTGCCTGGGGCAACGCAGCAAGTAGTGGAGCGGTGGCATGACCAGCGCTTGCGGTCCTTGGTATCATCCGGGCCATGACTTCACTTTCTGCATGGTCCAGCCACAATGCCCGCGCTTTTTCTGTTCAATAAACCTTATGGCGTCATTTGCCAGTTTTCCCGGCACGAATTGCATCCGACGCTGAAGGATCATATTTCCACACCGGGCATCTATCCGGCCGGCCGCCTGGATACTGACAGCGAAGGCCTGCTGTTGCTGACCGGGGAGGGGGCCTTGCAACACCGCATCAGCGACCCGCGCTGGAAACTGCCCAAAACCTACTGGGTGCAAGTGGAAGGCAGGGCCAGCGAAGAACAGCTGGCCGCGCTGCGCGCCGGGGTGGATTTGGGCGACTTTGTTACCCGTCCGGCCCAGGTGCGCCAGATCGACCCGCCAGCCTTGTGGGAGCGCAAGCCACCGGTGCGTTTTCGCAAGACCGTACCGGATTGCTGGCTGGAAATCATCATCAGCGAAGGCAAGAACCGTCAGGTACGCCGCATGACGGCCAAGGTGGGACTGCCTACCTTGCGACTGGTCCGCGCAGCTATCGGCCCTTGGCAGCTGGGTGACATGCAACCGGGCGAGTTGCGCAGCATCGAGGTGAGTCTTGAAGATTTGCCGGCACTGTCCCATGCTGAGCGTCTGGGCAAGCCGACGCCCTTGCCCCAGGGGAAGGCGGGGGCGGGGGGTGGTCAGTCCCGAGCGCAACCATCTTTCCGTTTTGCCCGCAAAAACAAGTCCTGATTGTTGTCGTTGGGGCGGCTGGCTGGATGCGCGACAGCGATGAGGCCCCATCATGCATATTCCCGAGTACTACAACCCGGTTGCCCGCGATATCGCCCAGGCGCTTGTCGCCGGGTTCAACAAGCATTACCGCTTGTTCCGCGCCTGCAGCAAGCAGGCCAAATCCCTGTTCGAGCGCGCGGACTGGCAAGGCGTGCAGCAGGCCATCCGCGACCGTATCCAGTTTTACGACGAACGGGTGGACGAAACGGTTGGCCGGCTGCATCACGAATTTCATGCCGATTTGCTGGATGATGAAATCTGGCAGCAGGCCAAACTGTACTTTATCGGCCTGCTGACCCAGCACAAGCAGCCGGAACTGGCCGAGACCTTTTTCAACTCGGTGTTCACCCGCATGCTGCACCGGGATTACTTCAACAACGATTTCATCTTTATCCGTCCGGTCATTTCCACCGAATATATCGAGTCTGATCCCCCTTGCTATCGTAGTTACTATCCGGCAGCCAGTGGTTTGCGCCAGGTGATGCGCCAGATCGTGCGAGATTTTTCCTGGGCGCTGCCTTTTGCCCGCTTGAGCCGGGATCTGGCCTGCGTACTGGGCGCGATAGCGCAGTATTTTTCCGGCCAATGGCCAAGCCCGGAAGCCAATCTGCAAATCCAGGTATTGTCCTCGGCCTTCTATCGCAACAAGGCGGCTTATATTTTCGGCAAGGTGATCAATGGTGGCGTGAGCTATCCGTTTGCCGTACCGGTACTGCGCGATGAAAACGGCAAGCTGTATCTGGACACCGTGTTGCTGGAGCCCTGGCGCATTGGTGTGCTGTTTTCCTTCAGCCGGGCTTATTTCCTGGTGGATATGGAAGTGCCATCAGCCTATGTGCAGTTTTTGCGCAGCATGCTGCCCAGCAAGACCAAGGCCGAGCTTTACACCATGCTGGGCCTGCAAAAGCAGGGCAAGAACACCTTCTATCGCGATTTCGTGCAGCACCTGCAGCATTCGAATGACCAGTTTGTCATTGCGCCCGGCATTCGTGGTCTGGTGATGCTGGTGTTCACCCTGCCGTCCTATCCCTATGTGTTCAAACTTATCAAGGATGTCTTTGGCGGGCCCAAAGAAATGGACCGCGATACGGTCAAGCGCAAATACCGGCTGGTGAAACGGCATGACCGGGTAGGGCGCATGGCCGATACGCTGGAGTTTTCCAATGTGGCCTTTCCGCGCAGCCGCTTTACCGCAGAATTGCTGGATGAGCTGCGCAGTCAGGCGGCATCAATGATAGAAGAAAGCGGCGACAGCATTGTCATCCGCCATCTGTATATCGAGCGGCGCATGAAACCGTTGAACATATACCTGATGCAATGCGACGAGACGGAAAAGGAGAGGGTGATTCGCGACTACGGCATGGCTATCCGCGAGTTGGCATCGGCCAATATCTTTCCGGGCGACATGTTGTTCAAGAATTTTGGTGTGACCCGCTACGGTCGGGTGATTTTTTATGATTACGATGAAATCGAATACATGACAGACTGCCATTTCCGCAGCATTCCGCCTGCGCCCAACCCCGAAATGGAACTCTCCGGTGAGGTGTGGTACCCGGTTGGCCGTCATGATGTTTTTCCGGAAGAATTTGCCACCTTTTTGCTGGGTGACCCGCATATCCGCAAGACTTTCCTCACGTATCACCGAGACCTGCTGGATCCACGGTTCTGGCAGCAGTGTCAGCAGCGCATCAAGGATGGCGTGATCGAGGACTTTTTTCCGTATCCGGTGGAAATGCGTTTTCGCAATCCGTAGGGTATGGGAGAGACTAATGCAGCAAGGGGAAGCCGTGGCTTCCCCTTTTTTTGTGATGACAGCGACGGCTGCCTTGTTTTAGTGCGAAAAATAGGCAAGTGGGCCGGCCGAAGTGAGACCGATGCAAAAGGACATGCCTGGTACATAGCCTTTGGAGGGCGAGCAGGCATTGAGCAATTCAAACAAAGAACGTGTTTCATGGAATTGCTGCCGCAAGTCATGACTGTTGGACAACCACAGGCGTATCGCCCTGGCTTGCGGATGCTGGCTGTGCAATTCCAGCGTGCCTTCTGAGTTGCAGATCAGGCAGATAGCTGGCGGGATGTGAATGCTGCGGGCTTTCATTTCCTGTATGGCTTGCTGGCCAAACATGCCTAGCAGGGTTTTGGCTTGCAATAACAGATTGGCAGCCAGGCCGGGCTCTTGAGGCGCCAAGGGTGGGCGTAGGGGCGCGATGGTTGGGCGTATGGACTCAGTTAATGGCATGGGGTGGCTCCCGAGAAGTGTGTACCTTGATGGTAGAAGTACTTGAGCACCCGGGAGTCTGATGATCTCCTAGGAAAATTCACTTTTACCGGTGGTAGGTTCCAGCCAATTTGCCAAGGTGAAAATGCAAAACAGGGAGACCTGAGTCTCCCTGTCGGTCAGGCCGAAGGCCTGGCGGATTACTGTTGACTGCACACGTGATCTTCAAAATAAGCAATCGGACCCGCACTGGTCAGGCCGATATGGAAGCAGGATGATTCGGGGAAGGTTTCACCTGCGTACTCAGTAGCGCGGATAATTTCAAACAGGACTTCCACTTCTTTGAACAGGCTGGAAACTTTGGCATTGCCGTCAAGCCAGGTGAGGATGTCGTCGGCCTGTGGGTGATTGTTTTCCAGTGTGAGACTGCAACCAGGACAGCTGACCAGGCTGATGGCCGGGGGCATGCTGATCTGGCGGGCAGCCAGTTCTTCTTCTGCCAGCGTGGCAAAACGTGTCAACTGCTTGGAGGCTCTATCGCGAATGGCTTGAAGGGAAATGCTGCCATCTTCTCCGGCGTGACCAAACAGACGAATCAATCCCGGATTACTGGCAGTGCTCTGCGACGACATGATTAATGCTCCTGTTCTCTGGTTGTCATGATTTTTTCATCATAGAAGACGGCAAGAATTTTGCTGAATCATTTCAGCGCTTTTTTCACTTTATAGAGAAATTCAAGTGCCTGGCGCGGTGTCAGCTCGTCAGGATCGATTTCTTCCAGCATTTCCAGTGCAGGATCCGGCGCGGTTTCCACTTCGATCGGCGTGGCTGGCGGAGCGGAAAACAGGTCGGGTTGAACGCGCGCGGCAGACTGGTTTTCCAGCTCGGCCAGATAGCGTCTGGCCTCGCGAATCACCTTGGGAGGCACCCCGGCCAACTGGGCCACCGCCAGGCCGTAACTCTGGCTGGCCGGGCCTTCGTCCACATGGTGCATGAACACGATGCGGTCCTTGTGCTCGACGGCAGACAGGTGAACATTGGCCACGGACGGGTATTGCTCGGCGAGGGTGGTCAGCTCGAAATAGTGGGTGGCAAACAGGGTGTAGGCACGGCTTTTTTCGATCAGAGCCTTGGCAATGGCCCAGGCCAGCGCCAGGCCGTCGAAGGTGGAAGTGCCACGGCCCACCTCGTCCATCAGCACCAGTGACTGGGCGGTGGCGTTGTTTAAGATATTCGCCGTTTCGGTCATTTCCACCATGAAGGTAGAGCGGCCGCCCGCCAGGTCATCCGAGGCACCGATACGGGTGAAGATGCGGTCGATCTGGCCGATGATGGCGCGGTTGGCCGGTACGAAGCTGCCAATATGGGCCAGCAGGGTGATCAGTGCATTCTGCCGCATATAGGTGGATTTACCGCCCATATTGGGGCCGGTGATCAGCAACAGCTTGCGGCTATCACTCAGGCGGGTGTCGTTGGCGATGAAGCGTTCCACCTCGGCTTCCACTACCGGGTGACGGCCTTCGATGATTTCCAGTCGGGTTTCGCTGACGAATTCCGGCTCGACATAATTATTGCTGCTGGCGCGTTCGGCAAAGGCAGCCAGCACGTCCAGCCCGGCCACGGCCTGGGCGATCAGCTTGAGATCGGAAATATAGGGCGCGAGCTGGTCCAGCAGCTGTTCGTACAACTGTTTTTCCAGGGCCAGCGAACGGTCTTGCGCCGACAGTGCCTTGTCTTCGAATTCCTTCAGTTCCGGCGTGATGTAACGCTCGGCATTTTTCAGGGTCTGGCGACGGCGATAATCGTCCGGCACCTTGTCGCCCTGGGCGCGGGAGACTTCGATATAAAAGCCGTGCACGCGGTTGAATTCCACCTTGAGGGTGGTGATGCCGGTGCGCTCCTTCTCGCGCGCTTCGAGTGCCAGCAGGAAGTCGCCGCAATCGGTCTGGATGGCGCGCAGCTCGTCCAGGTCGGCATTCAGGCCGTGATTGATCACCCCGCCATCACGCAGGAAAGTTGCCGGTTCTGGCAGGATGGCCGCGCTCAGCAGTTGTTCGACCGGAGACTCGTCCGGCAGCACGCGCGACAGTTCACCCAGCAGCGGCGCGTCCAGGCTGGCGGCCAGCTGTTTGGCACCGGTAAGCGCCTTGAGCGAGTCGCGCAGGGCGGCCAGGTCGCGCGGGCGGGCGCTGCGTAGCGCAATGCGGGCGGTGATGCGTTCGATGTCGGCCACTTCGCGCAGCTGGGCGTGGATGTCCTGATGCACCGGCAGCAGCGCGCGTACCGATTCCAGCCTGCGTTGCAGCTTGCCATGCTGGCGGATGGGGTGGTGCAGCCAGTGGCGCAGCAGGCGGCTACCCATGCTGGTGGCGCAGGTGTCCAGCATGGATGCCAGGGTGGGCGAGGGTTCGCCGCGTATGGTTTCGGTCAGTTCCAGATTACGCCGGGTGGCAGCATCCATGCGGATCAGTTCGCCCGCGTCTTCCACTGCCAGCTGGGCGATGTGGGCCGGGTTCACGCTCTGGGTGGATTTGACGTACTCCAGCAGCGCGCCGGCGGCACCTACCGCCACCGGCAGGGTGTCCGCACCAAAGCCTGCCAGATCGTGCGTGCCAAAGTGGCGGGTGAGCGCCAGCTGGGCGGAGTCGTGGTCAAACTGCCAGGGCGGCAGTTTTTTGCGCGGGCAGCTGACCTGTTCGAAGATATTCAGCCCGCTGTCGTCCGGCAGTACCAGTTCTGCCGGTTTCAGCCGTTCCATTTCGCTGGCGAACTCTTCCACGCTGGTTTGCATGATCCTGAATTCGCCGCTGGCCATGGACAGCCAGGCCAGGCCCAGCGTGCCCTTGATCATGTTGACCGCCAGCACCAGGTTGTCGCGCTTGTCGTCCAGCAGCGCGGCATCGGTGAGGGTGCCGGGGGTGACGATGCGCACCACCTTGCGTTCCACCGGCCCTTTGGCCAATGCCGGGTCGCCAATCTGCTCGGCAATGGCCACCGATTCACCCATTTTCACCAGCCGTGCCAGATAGCCTTCGGCGGCGTGATAGGGCACACCTGCCATCTTGATCGGGTTGCCGCCGCTGGCACCGCGGGTGGTGAGGGTGATGTCCAGCAGGCGCGCCGCCTTTTCCGCATCCTCGTAGAACAGCTCGTAAAAGTCGCCCATGCGGTAGAACAGCAGCTTGTCGGCATGCTGGCTTTTCAGGGCGAAGTACTGCTGCATCATCGGGGTGTGCTGGGGCGTGCTCATGCGCGTGGTGCTCTTTTGATATCGGGTGCAGATGACAACGCCCCACCGAGGCGGGGCGCTGACGCAAAACGCGAATTCTACCGTAGCGGGCTCTGGGTGTCAGGCCGGCATCGCGGCTGTGGCGGGCTGTAAGCGCATGTTGCATTCATGGCCTGTGCTGATTGGCAAGCTGTTTGATCAAGCAATCTGTTCATTGACCGGAACCAAATGATGAAAGTATGATCTTTATCAAACTTTCAGAAATTCCTGAAAATTGAGGAAGTCATGAATACCACCCCTCTTGTCCAGTCCTTTGTGGCGCATTTCGGTGAAATGGGCAGCCGTTGGGGCATCAATCGCACCGTCGGTCAGATCTATGCCCTGCTGTTTGTTTCCGAAAAGCCGCTCAATGCCGATGAAATTGCCGAAAGCCTGAGTTTCTCCCGTTCCAATGTCAGCATGGGGCTGAAGGAACTGGAGTCGTGGCGGCTGGTGAAGCTGCAGCATTACCCCGGCGACCGGCGCGAATACTTTTCCACCCCGGACGATGTCTGGGCCATCTTCAAGACGCTGGCCGAGGAGCGCAAAAAGCGCGAGGTGGAACCCACCCTCACCATGCTGCGCGGGGCGATGATGGAGAAACCAGCCAGCGATGCCGAGCGTCATGCACAACAGCGCATGAGCGAGATGTACCAGTTGATCGAGCTGGTTACCACCTGGTTCTCCGACATCCAGCACATGGATGTGGAAACCCTGCAGCGGCTGATGAAGCTGGGCTCGCAGGTGCAGAAAGTACTGCAATTCACCCAGTCGCTGAGCAAGCTGACCGGGCGAGATACCGATAGGGAGTAGCCGTCATGGAACTGGATGCCCTGGCACTGGCACGTGCCCAGTTTGCCGCCAATATCAGCTTTCATATCCTGTTTCCCAGCATCAATATTGCGCTGGCCTGGGTGTTGCTGTTTTTCAAGCTGCGTTACCTGCGCACCGGCCGGCAGGCGTGGATGGATGCCTACGGTTTCTGGGTGAAGATTTTTGCACTGTCCTTTGCCCTGGGCGTGGTGAGCGGCGTCACCATGAGTTTTCAGTTCGGCACCAACTGGCCGGGCTATATGCAAACGGTAGGCAATATCGCCGGGCCTTTGCTGGCTTATGAAATTCTGACGGCGTTTTTCCTGGAGGCGGGGTTTCTCGGCATCATGTTGTTTGGTCGTAGCCGGGTATCGGAGCGGGTGCATACCTTTGCCACGCTGCTGGTGGCCTTTGGCAACAGCCTGTCGGCGTTCTGGATCATCGCGCTCAATTCCTGGATGCAAACGCCGGCCGGTTTCGTGATGAAGGATGGCCGCGCGCATGTCACCAGCTGGCTGGAGGTGATTTTCAATCCGTCCATGCCTTACCGGCTGACGCATATGCTGTTGGCTTCCGGGCTGACTGTGGCCTTTCTGGTGGCCGGGTTGTCGGCGTATCGCCTGCTGAAGGCCGACCGCAGCGCGGGCAATGCCGTGGCGCTGAAAACCGGTGTCTGGCTGGCGGCGCTACTGATTCCGCTGCAAATCCTGGCGGGGGACGCGCATGGCCTGAATACCATGGCGCACCAGCCGGCCAAGCTGGCCGCCATCGAAGGGGTATGGCACACCGAGCGCGGCGCGCCCTTGCTGCTGTTTGCCCTGCCCAATGCCGATACCCAAAGCAATGACTACGCGCTGGGCATTCCCAGGCTGGCCAGCCTGATCATCAAGCACGACCCTGACGGCGAAATCCGCGGTCTGAACGAATTTGCCCAGCATCCACCGGTTGCCAAGGTGTTCTGGAGTTTTCGCGTGATGGTGGGGGTAGGAGTGCTGATGCTGCTGGCGTCCTGGCTCACCGCCTGGCAGTTGCGTCGCCGGGATGCAGCCGGACTGGACCGTCGCCTGCTGTACTTGCTGGTGGGCATGACCTTTGCCGGCTGGGTGGCCACGCTGGCTGGCTGGTATGTGACGGAAATCGGCCGCCAGCCCTGGCTGGTGACGGGTGTACTCACCACCGCACAGGCTGCCGGGACGGCGACCGGCAGCATGGTGGCCGGTTCGCTGCTGACTTATCTCGCCTTGTATGCCGGCCTGTTGCTGGCCTACATCTCGGTACTGTTTCATCTGGCCAAAAAAGCGGCAGGGCAGGCTGATGCTGCCGTGGCACTGAAGGAGGTGCAAGCATGAATGCTGCGTACTGGTTGCCGGTGATCTTCGCCGGGCTGATGGGGCTGGCCATGCTGGTGTATGTGGTGCTGGATGGCTTTGATCTGGGCGTGGGCCTGCTGTTGCCACTGGCGGACGATGCCGGAAAGGACCGCATGGTGGCCAGCATCGGCCCGTTCTGGGATGCCAACGAAACCTGGCTGGTGCTGGGCGCGGGCCTGTTGCTGGTGGCCTTCCCCATGGCGCACGGTGTGGTGTTTGGTGCCTTGTACATCCCGGTACTGCTGATGCTGGTGGGGCTGATCCTGCGCGGGGTGGCCTTCGATTTTCGCGTCAAGGCGCGTGACCCGCACCGGCCATGGTGGAATGCCATCTTTGCCTTTGGTTCCTTGCTGGCCTCGCTGGCGCAAGGCGTGATGCTGGGCCGCTATCTGACCGGTTTTGCCGATGGGGCATTGCCCTGGCTGTTTGCCTTGCTGGTGGGAGCGGGGCTGACTGCGGCCTATGCCTTGCTGGGGGCCTGCTGGCTGATCATGAAGACGGAAGGTGCCTTGCAAAAGCAGGCGCTGGGCTGGGCGCGGCGCAGTGTGCCGGGCGCGGGCCTGGCTGTGCTGCTGGTGTCCATCGTGACGCCGCTGGCCAATCCGGCCATCGCCGGCAAATGG
Source organism: Aquitalea sp. ASV11 (assembly GCF_016429185.1). Taxonomy (NCBI): domain Bacteria; kingdom Pseudomonadati; phylum Pseudomonadota; class Betaproteobacteria; order Neisseriales; family Chromobacteriaceae; genus Aquitalea; species Aquitalea sp. ASV11. The sequence continues at coordinate 15,816 of NZ_JAELUD010000008.1, read as the reverse complement.
TTTGCCCTGCCGCAGCTGTTCTTGCTGCTGCCCTTGCCGCTGGGGACGCTGGCGCTGTTTGTGGTGCAATGGCTGGCCCTGCCACGGCTGGCCCGGCGTCAGGCTGCCGGCAACGACAGCTATTGCTGGCTGCCGTTTGCCACCACCGTGGGCATGGTGCTGCTGGCCTTCTGGGGCCTGGCTTATAGCGTGTTCCCGCAGGTGATACCGGGCCGCATGGATATCTGGCAGGCCGCCAGCGACCCCGAAGCCTTGTGGATCATGCTGTGGGGTGCGCTGCTGGTACTGCCCTGCATCATCGGCTACACGGCCTTTGCCTACCGGGTGTTCTGGGGCAAGACCGGCACTTTGCGTTATCAGTAATTGTGGATGGTTCCGGCCTGGCCTGTCGCATGCAGGTCGGGTTTTGTCATGTCCGGGTCACATACAGGCCAGATAATTGCAGCCTTTTGCCGGTGTAATGGACAATGCGGCCTGCTTTGGCAGCCGTTGACGAAATAGCCGCAAATCAGCACTGGCAGAGCGCCTGCCTGGCGTTACGATAGGCATGATCTGTCTTGTCCCTGCGCACCCTTCCGGATGGAGAACCACATGACGCAGCAGCACACCTCACCCTGGCCCTATCCCCGGCTGGTCGCCCATCGTGGCGGCGGCGTCATGGCTCCGGAAAACACGCTGGCCGGTTTCCGTGCCGGCGTAGCATATGGCTACCGGGCCGCCGAGTGTGATGTGAAGCTGTCCGCCGACAATGTGTGCTTTCTGCTGCACGACGATACGGTGGATCGCACCACGAATGGCCACGGTCTGGCCGCCGGGCTGAGCATGGCGCAGCTCTCGCAGCTGGATGCCGGTGGCTGGAAAGGCGCGCAGTTTGCCGGGGAGGCGCTGCCCGGCTTTGCCAATGTGGCGGCCTATTGTCGGGCGCAGGGTATGTTGCTGAATGTGGAAATCAAACCCTGTCCGGGACGCGATGATGAAACCGGCCGTCTGGTGGCGCAAGAAGCTGCACGACTGTGGGCCGGTGCGGCCGTACCGCCGCTATTGTCATCGTTCAGTGTGGACGCCCTGCGCGCCGCGCAGCTGGCCGAGCCGGATTTGCCACGCGCCTGGCTGGTGGAGGAGATTCCGGCGGATTGGCAGGCCACCTTGCAGTTGCTGGGCTGCATTGCCTTGCATTGCGACCATGCCACGCTGACGCCGCAGCTGGCCGCCGCCATCAAGGCCGCCGGTTACCAGTTGCTGTGCTACACGGTGAACGATGTGGCGCGGGCGCGCGAAATCACGGCCTGGGGTGTGGATAGCGTCTGCACCGACCGGCTGGATGTGCTGCAGCCTGCGCAATGGCTGACGGAGTAAGGCCGGATGAACGCCGCACTGGTGGAATGGCTGGGCCTGTTGGCCGGTTGCCTGACTACCTTATCGTTTCTGCCGCAGGTATGGCTGGTATGGCGCAAGAAATCGGCCAGTGACATCTCGCTGGGCATGTATCTGCTGATGTGCAGCGGGGTGGCCTTGTGGCTGAGTTACGGCCTGCTGATTAACTCGCGGCCGGTGGTGCTGGCCAATGGCCTGACCTTGCTGCTGAGCATGGCGGTGCTGCTGATGAAGCTGGTGTTTGATGCACGCCGCCAGCCGCAAGCGGACAGGCCGGGCGGCTAGAAGCTGGTCATCTGCTGGGCTTCTTCGCGGTTGAAGTACTTGCTGAATATTTTCAGCAGCGTGCCATCGCGCCGCATGTCGTTGATCAGCTCACGCCAGCGTTCCTGTTGTTCTGGCGAGATGGTTTTTTTCGACATGATCAGGCCGTGGGGTGTGGGCTGGTCATTGGTTTCCACCATGCGGACCAGCTTGGCCACCTGGTATTTTTCCAGGTCGGAATAATCAAACGGCTCGATGATGATGGCCTGGGTGCGGTCCTGGCGCAGGTTCTGATACAAGGTTTCATAATCGTAACTGCCGATCAGTCGTCCTTGCTGGTCCAGTTTGTCCACCAGCTGATTAATGGTGTTGCTGTAGCGGAAGCTCAGGATGCCACCCAGCTTCATGTCATTGCGGGCGGCGAAATCCGCCAGCGTCTGCACGCCGCTGTCCTTGCGTACGACCAGGCTGTATTTGTCGGCGAAATACCAGGCAAATGCGGCGTATCGTTCGCGCTGTTCATTGGTGATGCCTGACAGGCTGAAATCCAGGCTGCCCACTTCCAGCAATTTCCAGATGCGCGAGCGCGGCAGCAGGCTGACTTCCACCTTGCAGCCGCTGCGGCGGATCAGCTCGTCCGCCACGTCTTTATCAATCCCGCTGCGCGTGCCGGCGTTATACAGCAAGCCATGTTCATGCAAGGCCAGGGTATAGCTGCGCTTGCAGTCCGGGCCGGCGGCCAGCGCCAGCAGCGGCAGGCAGCACAGGACGGCAAGGTACAGGCGCGTAAGCAACTGGGGCATGGATATTCTCCTGTTCAATGATAAGAGCATAGCAGATGACAGGCACGGTTCTGGTTCATGTGATGAAGTACTTGGTGATGAAAATTTGCAGGCATATAATTAGTGAGCTAATCAAATTCAGGATGCCTCATGCCACAGTCTCATCAAGAACTTGCCGAATTGCTGGGTGCCGTCCCCAAGGCGTGGCGCGCCTTGCTGGACCAGCGACTGCGTCCCTATGGTTTTTCCCAGGCTACCTGGCAGGTGTTGCTCAAACTGGGGCGTGCCGGTGAGCCCTTGCTGCAAAACGAACTCGCCGCCCGGGTGGGCATAGAACCGGCCTCGCTCGTGCGGCTGCTGGATGTATTGCAGGCCGATGGCTGGATCACCCGCCAGCAGGATGAACAGGACCGGCGTGCCAAACGGGTATTGCTGACCGCCAAGGCCAGCCAGGTTTCCGGCGAGCTGCTGCAAGTGGCCGATGCGCTGAAAGCCGAACTGCTGGGCGGGCTGGATGAGGCCGAGCTGCAAACCTGTATCAAGGTGCTGGCACAAATCCGCCATGCTGCCGAACAGGCACAGGAGCCAGGCGCTTGAGCCAGCGTGTGCTGGTTACCGTGGCGGTGATGGCGGCTACGGTGATGCAGGTGCTGGATACCACCATCGTCAATGTCGCCTTGCCACAAATGCAGGGCGAACTGGGGGCAACGTCAGACCAGATCAGCTGGGTGCTGACCAGCTATCTGGTGGCCAGCGCCATCTGCATGCCGCTGACCGGTTATCTGACTGACAAACTGGGGCGGCGACGCTATCTGTTACTGTCCATCAGCGGCTTCGTGCTGGCCTCCATGCTGTGTGGCGTGGCGCTGAATCTGGGCCAGCTGGTGGTGTTCCGCCTGTTGCAAGGGGTATTTGGCGCTGCCCTGGTGCCGCTGTCGCAGGCCATCATGGTGGACAACTACCCGCGCGAACAGCGTGGCAAGGCCATGGCCATCTGGGGCATGGGAGTGATGGTGGGGCCGATTGCCGGGCCCACGCTGGGCGGCTGGCTGACCGATATGTTCGACTGGCGCTGGACCTTCTTCATCAACCTGCCGGTAGGTCTGTTGTCCTTGCTGCTGGCGCGCCAGGTACCGGATACGCCCAAGCGCGAGCGCGACATCGACTGGCTGGGCCTGCTGCTGATTTCACTGGCTATCGGTGGCATCCAGTACGTGCTGGACCGTGGGAATGGCGACGACTGGTTTTCCAGTACCGGCATTGTGGTGGCAGCCGTGCTGGCGGTGCTGGGCGCGGTGGGTTTCATCTGGCGCGGCTTGTCCGGCAGCGCCCATCCCCTGTTCGACCTGCACATGTTCCAGGACCGCAATTTCGTGGCTGCCAGCATTGTCATTGCCGCGCTGGGCCTGTCCATGTACGGGGCGATGGTGATTCAGCCCATCATGCTGGAAGGTCTGTTTCACTACCCTACGCTGGATACCGGCCTGATCATGGCGCCACGTGGCATTGCCAGCCTGGTGAGCATGATGATTGTAGGAAAGCTGATTGGCCGGGTGGATTCGCGTTACCTGATTGGCACCGGCTTGCTGATTGGTGCCAGTGGCACCTGGGTGTGTACCCATTACAACCTCGATACCAGTCCATTCTGGTTTGCCTGGCCGGTGCTGTTGCAGGGCTTTGGTCTGGGAATGATTTATGTACCGCTGTCGGCCATGGCCATGTCAACGCTGCCATCGCGGCTGTCTGCCGAGGCGGCCGGGCTGTTCAGCCTGTTGCGCACCATGGGATCTTCGGTGGGGATTGCCATTGTCAGTACCGCCTATTCGCGCGGCGAGCAGTCGGCCTGGAATGCCTTGAGCGGTTTTTTCAGTGCCGACAATCCCTGGTTGCAGGATTATCTGGCGCGCATGGGCAAGACGGTGGTGGATGGCACCACCGCTACCCAGCTGGCGGCAGAGTTGCAACGCCAGGCGCTGATGGTGTCCATCGTCGATGTGTACTGGCTGATTACCTACAGCTTTCTGGCCATGCTGCCCTTGCTGTTGTTGCTCAGGCCGCGCAAGGCAGCGCCGGGGAGTGAGCCAGCCGTCGACGTGGTGATGCACGAATAGCCACCGTCGAACGGGCAATAAAAAACGGCGACCAACTGGTCGCCGTTTTGTTGCCTGCATTCAGGCGATTACTTGCTCAGGTGCGGCGCGATGGTGGCCAGCAGCTGGGCCAGCACCTTGGGGTTGGCGGCCACGATGTCGCCAGATTCCATCCATTCCTGCTCGCCGGTCAGGTCGGTGACGATGCCACCGGCTTCCTGCACGATCAGGCTACCCGCAGCGATGTCCCACGGCTTCAGGTTCATTTCCCAGAAACCGTCCACGCGGCCACAGGCCACATTGCACAGGTCGAGCGAGGCTGCGCCTTCGCGACGTACGCCGGCAGTCTTGCCCAGTACATCCTTGAGCATGCCCAGGTACTGGTCGATATAGCTTTGGTCGGATACCGGGAAACCGGTGGCGATTACGCATTCATTCATCATGAAGCGCTTGGAAACACGGATGCGGCGGTCGTTGAGGAAAGCGCCAACACCACGCGAGGCGGTAAACAGATCGTTACGGCTAGGGTCGTACACCACGGCCTGCTGCACCTGGCCCTTGTGCGCCAGTGCGATGGAGATGGCGTATTGCTGGTGGCCATGCAGGAAGTTGGTGGTGCCGTCGATGGGGTCGATGATCCACTCGTATTCGGAGGAGCCCACGCCTTTGGCGCCGGACTCTTCTGCTAGAATGGCGTGCTTGGGATACGCCTCGAGAATCATGTCCACGATGGCCTGTTCGGCAGCGCGGTCCACGTCGGTCACAAAGTCATTGTGCTTTTTCTTCTCTACACGAATGGTATCGAGGTTAAGCGACGCGCGCTGGATTACACTGCCAGCACGGCGGGCGGCTTTAACCGCGATATTGAGCATCGGATGCATTGACGGCCTCTAGAACGGATAGCAGATGTCAGCCAACATGGCTCGACATCTGTCAGTAACAATCTGGGTTAAGGAACAAAAAAAGCCGGCGCGAGCGCGCGGGCTTTTTGATATGCCCGCCATTTTAATGTGAAACTGCTGATGAATAAACCCCAAGTACCTGATTTTCTGAAAAACATTCGCATCGTGTTGGCTCGCCCCAACCATCCGGGCAATATCGGTTCGGCCGCACGGGCGATGAAAACCATGGGGCTGACCCGCCTGTATCTGGTTGAACCCAAAGTGTTTCCCAGCGATGAAGCCAATGCACTGGCCTCCGGCGCGGTGGATGTGCTGGAGAGCGCCACCGTGGTGGCGAGCCTTGCCGAAGCGCTCAGCGACGTCACCGTGGCCTGCGCGCTCACCAGCCGCCGCCGCGAGCTGACCACGCCATTGTCCACTCCGCGCGAAACCACGCCGGAACTGGTGGCCCGCGCGCGCGATGGCGAACAGGTGGCGCTGGTGTTCGGCAATGAAACCTTCGGCCTGTCGATTGAAGAAGTGGAGCAGTGCAACCGGCTGGTGACCATTCCGGGCAACCCGGATTACTTCTCGCTCAACCTGGCCATGGCAGTACAGGTGATGACTTACGAGCTGTTCAGCCATACCGGCGTTGATGTGGAATACCTGCGGCCGGAAAGCGAAACCGCCAGCCTGGGCGAGGTGGAAGGCTTCTGCCAGCATCTGGACCAGACCATGGACGCCATCGGCTACTACCGCCGCCGTAACAGCGAGCGACTGATGCGCCGCATGCGCGCGCTGTTCAACCGGTCCGGCATGCTGCGCGACGAGGTGGACATTCTGCGTGGACTGATGAAGCAGATCCAGCGCGTGGCAGACGGCCATGAGCACGGCGGCGAATCCTGATTGCGGTTTTTATCTGCCTTACACGCAGCCTGCGCTGCGTGATCTGGCTTTCTTGCTGACCGCCCCTTCCCCCTGGGATAGTGGCTGCAATCTTTCGCCACAACGCCTGCTGGGCCCGGATGGCCCGGCCTTGCTGGCCGCACTGGAACAAGACCCGGCACCGCTCTATGCCTGGCTGGCCGAGCAGCCCTGTCGCCGTCTGGGCCACTATGCCGAGCGCTTGCTGGCTTTCTGGTTTCACCTTGCGCCCCATATCGAGCTGGTGGCCGCCAATCTGCCGCTACGGGACGCCAGTGGCCGCACCATTGGCGAATTTGATTTCCTGATCCGGCTGGATGGCGAACCACTACACGTGGAGACTGCCAGCAAATTCTATCTGCAATTGGGTGCCGGCCCGGACAGCCTGGTAGGCCCCAGTCTGCGCGATGCCTGGCTGCTGAAGGCGGGTAAATTGCAGGCGCAGTTGCAGTTGTCCCGCCACCCCTTGGCCCGTCGCGTATTGCCGCCAGGCTTTGTGGCCTGCGCCAGTCAGGCCCGGCTGGCCGGCTGGTTTTTCTATTCCCGCCCGACACGTCCCGCCCCGCCACTGGCTGCGGATCAGCTGCAAGGCTGGTTCAGCCCGCTATTGCAGCCCTGGCCCAGTACCAGCCCGGCATCACGCTGGTTGTGGTTACCACGCTTGAACTGGCTGGCTCCGGCCCGTGTGGCCGAAGCCGAAGTGCGCGAACAGCACAGCCTGCAGCAGGAATTGCGCCAGGCCCTGGTGCCGCAACTGGTGGCAGAGCTGCTGCCGCTGGGCGATGGCTACTGGGAGGAGGTGGCGCGCGGTTTCGTGGTGCCGCCAGGCTGGCCCGAAGCAACACGCCTGCAAGCATTGATGGCCACGTTGCCAGGGAGTCCTGCAGCATGAAGCGCTTGCTGTTGTTGTATGCCAGCCAGACCGGCCGCACCTTGCAGCTGGTTGACGCCGTGCGCGCCAGCGTAGCGCAACTGGCGGATGACCTGCAGTTCAACTGCCTGCCCGCCGAGCAGGCCACACTGGATGACTTGCTGACAACAGACGGCATCGTGCTGGCAACGCCGGAGAATTTTGGCTATATGGCGGGCAAGATGAAAGATTTCTTCGACCGCACCTTCTACCCCGCGCAGGGCCTTACCGAGGGGCTGGCCTGCCTCTTGCTGGTGTCCGCCGGTAACGATGGCATGGGGGCTGTGTACGCCATGCGGCGCATCATCGCCGGCTATGGCTGGGACGAAGTGCTACCCGCCGTGGTGGTACGCGGCGAGCCGGACGCCGCGCAGCTGGCTGAAGTGGCGGAACGGGCCGAGCAACTGGTGGCCGGCATGCTGATCGGGCGCTGGTAATACCTTGACCGGAAGAGTTAGTGCTTGCGGAGAATGGCGTGCCTGCCCGGATGGGCGGAAGATGCAAAAAGGGCGGTAAGGCGCATTGCGCCCACCGCCCGGATGGCTGTTACCGTGCTGTCGGCTTACACGCCGTTGGCGTGGGTACAACCGGAGATCAGGTCCTTGAGTGCATCGGCCTTGATCAGCTGGATGTGCTTGTGGTCCACGCTTAGCCAGCCTTGTTGCTGGAACTTGGATAGCGTACGGCTGACGGTTTCCAGTTTCAGGCCGAGGAAGCTGCCGATTTCCTCGCGGCTCATGCGCAGGATGAAATCGTTGGCGGCAAAGCCGCGGGTGGACAGACGCTGTGACAGGTTCAGCAGGAAGGCAGCCAGACGTTCTTCTGCCTTCATGTTACCCAGGAGCAGCATGACGTTCTGGTCACGCACGATTTCGCGGCTCATCAGGCGGAAAAAGTGGTGTTGCAGGCTGGGAATGTCGCGCCCCAGGCTTTCCATGCGGTTGAAGGGCAGTTCGCAGACTTCGCTGTCTTCCAGGGCAATGGCGTCGCAGCCATGCACATTGGACGAGATGCCATCCAGGCCCATGAGTTCGCCGGACATCAGAAAGCCGGTGACTTGTTCACGACCGTCCTGGCTTGCCACGCTGGTCTTGAAGAAACCGGTGCGCACGGCAAACAGCGATTTGAAGGCTTCGCCACTGCGGAACAGGTATTCACCGCGCTTGAGGCGGCGGCTCTGACGGATAACTGCATCCAGCTGTGTCATTTCGTCGCGGTTCAGCCCGATGGGCAGGCAGAGTTCGCGCAGACTGCAGTTGGAGCAGGACACCTTCAGTGCGTGCAGAGTGTGTTGGTGTTGGTCTGACATCGCGTGTTTTGTACAACCCTGTAAAGAAGCTTGACCCTTGTCAAAGCGGAATTCGCACGTTTTCCGCAAATTTACCAGTCCACCTGACGTTTGACTATCAATACCCGACGACATGCACACCACCCATCCGTTTTCGCCTACCCACTGTGAGTTCGACCGAGCATTGATCGAACGTCTTGATGGTTCCGGCCCAAGATACACTTCTTACCCCACCGCCGACCGGTTTACCCCGGCATTCGGTGAGAAGGACTATAAACACTGGCTGAAGCAACGCCACCTGGGCATGCATCAGAACGCAATATCATTGTACGTTCATATACCGTTCTGTAATACGGTATGTTACTACTGCGGCTGCAACAAGATCATTACCAAGGACAAGAGCCGTGCCGACCGCTACCTCGATTACCTGGAAAAGGAAATCAAGCTGGTTGCCGCCTCGCTTGGCTGCCGGGAAAAGCTGATCCAGCTGCACTTTGGCGGCGGTACGCCGACCTTTCTGTCCGACGAGCAGCTGGACCGCCTGATGACCATGTTGCGTGCCCACTTCGAATTTTTGCCGGAGGGAGAATATTCCATCGAGATCGACCCGCGCAAGGTGGGTCGTGAAACCGTGCATCACCTGGCGCGACTGGGCTTCAACCGCATGAGCGTGGGCATTCAGGACTTCGACCCGCAGGTGCAAGCCGCGGTGAACCGGGTGCAAAGCGAGGAAGAAACGCTGGAGGTGATCGAGGCTGCGCGCGAAGCCGGCTTCAAGTCGGTCAGTGTGGACCTGATCTACGGCCTGCCGCTGCAAACCCGCGAGTCGCTCAAACGCACGCTGGACAAGGTGATTGCCATTGGCCCGGACCGGCTGGCGCTGTACAACTATGCCCATTTGCCCACCGTGTTCATGCCGCAACGGCGCATCAACGAGGCGGACCTGCCAGCAGCCAGCACCAAGCTGGACATCCTGCAGGACGCGGTAAAGAGCCTGGCGGATGCAGGCTATGTATTCATTGGCATGGACCACTTTGCCAAGCCGGAAGATGACCTGGCCATTGCCTTGCGCCAGGCGCGCCTGCAGCGCAATTTCCAGGGCTATTCCACCCATGCCGACTGCGACATGATCGGCCTTGGCGTGTCGTCCATCGGCAAGGTTGGCCCCTGTTACAGCCAGAACGAGAAAGACCTGGACAGCTATTACGCCGCGCTGGACGAAGGCCGGCTGCCGGTAATGCGTGGCATGGTGCTGGATCAGGACGACATCCTGCGTCGCGGCATCATCCAGGCGCTGATGTGCCGCTTCTCGCTGTCGGTGGAAGCCATCGAGCAGGTGCACGGCATCAATTTCGCCGAGTATTTCGCTGCCGAGTTGCCAGCCATCCGCGAGTACCACAAGCTGGGCCTGCTGACCTTTGACGGCGACTTCCTGATGGTGGAGCCCAAGGGGCGTTTCCTGATCCGCAATATCGCCATGCTGTTCGACCGCCATTTGCGTGAACGGGAAACCAAGGCGCGATATTCCAAAACCATCTGACGGTTTTGTTCAGACTGTTTAAAGGGTTATCCCCTAAAAAAGCAGCAAAAAAAGCCCGCAGGTAGCGGGCTTTTTCATTGAAAAAGTGATGGTTTTTTACAACACATCCGGTATGGTTTTTCCGGCTGACTGTGCTTTAGGACTGCGATGCAGACGAATGATGGCCTCGCCGGTAGGGCTGGCAATCACGTCGCGCAGCGTATAACTGTCCAGTGTGCTGAAAAATGCCTGCATGCCCACATCCAGCATGGCCTTGAGCTGGCAGTCCTGACGCAGCGCGCAAGGCGGTTCGGCGCAGTCAATCAGCGGCACATTGCCTTCCAGCGTGCGGATGATGCCGCCCAGGCGGTAATGCTCGGGCGGCTGGGCCAGCGCCAGCCCGCCACCCTTGCCACGGCTGTTGTTCAGCCAGCCTTGCACGCCCATGAAATGCACCACTTTCACCAGGTGATTGCGCGACACCTCGAATCGTTCGGCAATTTCGCTGATGGTGACCGGTTGCTCCCGGTCGCGGTGCGTCAGGTACATCAGCACGCGCAGGCCAAGGTCGGTAAAGCGGTTCAGTTGCATGGCAGTAAAGTGGGCTGGGAAAGTGCCGCGCAGGATACTCCGCAGCGCGGCAGCTCACAATGCGCAGCGACAAACAAAGCCGTTTCAGTCTGTGCGCATGGCATTGGAGCCAAACACTTCCATGTGGATGCGCGTAGCTTCTACCCCGGCCTCGCGCAGCTGGCGGTGCTGTTGCTGGATGAAGCCTACCGGGCCGCACAAATAATAGTCGGCATCCGGCAGCAGGGCATGGGTACGGATGGCATCGGCATCGATACGGCCTTGCTGATGGAAGTCCACACCAAGGGTATCGTTTGCGGCCGGGGTTTCATAAAACACGCGCTGTTGCAGCTGCGCATGCTGCTGCGCCAGCGTGCCGACTTCCTGCTTCATGGCGTGAACCGCCCCGTGACGTGCGGCGTGCAAATAGCGGATGGGGCGCGACTGAGCACTGGCCAGCAAGTGCTGCAGCATGGACAGCAGCGGAGTCTGGCCCACCCCGGCACTGATCAGCACCACCGGCGTGTCCCGCTCCTGATGCAACACGAAATCACCAAATGGCGGCGATACCTGCAGGATGTCCCCTTCGGCCAGTTCGGCATGCAAGATGCCGGACACCTTGCCGGCGGGAGCCTCATCGCGCGCGTCTTCCCGCTTGACTGAAATACGCAGCCAGTCCTTGCCGGGCGCATCGGACAGGCTGTACTGGCGCGGCTGGCTCAGGCCCCATTCCGGAATGAAACGCTGCACCGAAATGTATTGACCCGGCTGGAAGGCGGGCAAGCTGCCACCGTCCGCGGCTTGCAGGTAAAACGAGGTGATCTCGGCACTTTCCACTTGCTTCTTCACCACGCGAAACGGCCGCCAGCCGCTCCAGCCACCGGGCTGGGTGGCGGCACGCTGGTACAGGCTGTTTTCCAGCTGGATCAGCAGGTCTGCCAGTTGCTGATAGGCGGCAGCCCAGGCGTCCAGCAGGCTGTCCGGTGCAGCTTCTTCTCCCAGCACCTCACGGATGGAGGCCAGCAGATGCTTGCCCACAATCGGGTAGTGTTCGGCACGGATGCCCAGGCTGGCGTGTTTGTGCGCCACCCGTTCCAGCACCGGCAGCAAGACTTCGGGCGCATCAATGTGCTCGGCATAGGCGGCCACGGCCATGGCCAGTGCCTGCTGTTGCTGGCCGGCATGCTGGTGGCCCTGATTGAAGATGTTTTTCAGCTCCGGGTTGTGCTGGAACATGCGTTGGTAAAAATGGCTGGTCAGCAGCACGCCATGCTGCTTCAGGATGGGGGCAGTGGCTTTGACTTGCTGGCGGGTGGCGCTGTCTAACATGAGGGTTCCTTATGATGTAGAAAAAATGCATCTTTTCTGGCGAACTGCATGGTGCCGGACAGATTTTGTGCTGCTTGAAAATGTAAAAATAATACATCTTTAAGGGTGTGTTGTCATCAGCGCGCTGAACAGTATGAGGTGGTGAATAATTTTGCTGAAAACCACGGCAGGATGCGGTGTGGCGAGATTTTACGCCTATAAATGAAAGACTTGCCCACCCAACAAAAGATACAGGGCAAGGCCAATATTCCAGAGGAGTTGTCCATGTTCCGTCTTGTCGCGCGCTGGATGCAGCGCTTGAGTTACCCCACGCGCTTTGCGGTGATAGGGGCTGTTTTTGCCATCGCACTGTTTTATCTCACCTATGGTCTGTATCGCAGCAACCAGGACAATGTCGATTTCTCCAGCAAGGAAGTGGTCGGCGTGCAGTATCTGCAGCCGGCGATGAGCTTGTTGCTGGCCTTGGAGCAGGAACAGGCGCAGCGGGCCGCCGCCGACAAGGGCGCTGTGTCCTCTGCGCTGGAGGCGCAATGGAGCACGCTGCAGCAGACGCATCAGGCGCTCAATGGCCAGCTGGGGCTGGACAAGGGCTGGACTGCGCTGGACGGCGCATGGCAAAAGCTGAAAGGCACACCGGGGCTGGCGAACTACCAGGCCGTGGCAGACAGCTTGCTGGATCTGATCGGCCTGGCCAGCGATCAGTCCAACCTGACGCTGGACCCGGACATCGATACTTTTTATCTGATGGATGCCGTGACCGTGCAGTGGCCCAACTGGCTGAATCGCAGCACCCAGGCCAATGCCCTGCTGCTGCAGGCCAAGGGGCAGCCACTGGTCGGCACCGCGCGTGATCAGGCGGTTGGCCTGGCACCACTGATCAGTGACAGCCTGCAAAACCTGCAACATGACCTGGCCAAGGCGGTGGCCTATAACGCCACGGTCAAGGTCAGCCTTGCCGGCAGCGACGAGAAGCTGGCGGCGCAGTCTGCCGTGAATGCCGCTGCACTGGACAAGGCGATTGCCGGACAGGCCGTGGCAGGCAGTGGCTTGCCGGCCGCCACGCTGGATGTGGCCACGCACCTCCAGCAGGCCACCCTGCAGCAATTGGGCAGCCTGCTGGAGGCGCGCATCGGCCGCATCCAGTGGCAGCGCGATGTCTATCTGGCTTGCGCCGCCTTTGCCTTCCTGCTGTCTACCTATCTGTTCATTGCCCTGTATCTGTCCATTACCGCCCAGCTGGGTGGCGAGCCCTTCTATGTGCAGGAAGTGGTGGAGCAGATTGCCACCGGCAGGCTGGATACCAGCATTGCGCTCAATGGCCAGGACGAGTCCAGCTTGCTGGCAGCCATCCGGCAAATGCGCAATCAATTGCGCGATACGGTCAGCCAGCTGGTACACACCTCGCACCAACTGGACGGTGCTGCCCGTGATGTGGCCGAAGGGGCCAGCCAGGTGTCGAGCAGCAGCGACCGTCAATCCGCCGCGGCATCCAGCATGGCGGCGGCTGTAGAGCAACTCAGCACCAGCCTGTCGGTGAGTGCCGAGCGCTCGGTTGAAGCGCATGAGCTATCGTGTAGCGCGGTGGAGCAGTCTGGCACGGGTGCCGCGGTCATCCAGGGGGCGGGGCGCAGCATGGACAGCATCGTGCGCGAAATCTCCACCGTGTCGGACACCATCCAGGTGCTGAGCAAGCAGTCCGAATCCATCGTCGGCATTGTGGATGTGATTCGCGATGTGGCCGACCAAACCAATTTACTGGCACTTAACGCGGCGATTGAAGCGGCGCGCGCCGGAGAGCAGGGCCGCGGCTTTGCCGTGGTGGCCGATGAAGTGCGCAAGCTGGCAGAGCGTACCGCGCAGTCCACCACCGAAATCGGCGGCATCGTGCAGCAAATCCAGAACACCGCGCGGCAGGCGGCAGGCAATATGCACACCGGCATGCAAACCGTGGAAGCAGGGCAGCAACATGCCGAGCACGCCGGGACGGCCATCGTCACCATCCAGCAGCAGATTGATCAGGTACAGCAGGTGGTGGCGGAAATCCAGACCGCGCTGAACGAGCAAAGCCATACCAGCCAGGTGCTGGCGAAGAATGTGGAGCAAGTGGCGCAAATGTCGGAAGAAAACAGCCGGGCGATGAAGGGAACGGCAGAAACGGTGGGACAGTTGAAGGGTTTGTCCGAGCAGCTAAGTGCGTTGGCGGCGCGCTTTACCGTGTAGTCAGGCAGCCAGACGGGTGTAACAAGGCAAAGGCCGCTGGGAAGCGGCCTTTGTCATGGTGGGGTGGCAGGCAAAACTGCCCGGTGTGTCGTCCTCGCTGCGGGACTCGACATCCTGGGTTGCCGGGGACGGGTCGATCCAGTACAGCTCATCCAGCTCGGCCAGCATGGCCTGACGGGCATTCTGGCGCAGGCCGGAACGGCTGCTGCGGTGGGCACCGCCCTTTTTCAGCAAGGGCGAGCAGGCGTAGGGATTACGCGGTTTCAGGGTGTGCATTTTCAATCTCCATGAAGACGGCTGCAATGCAGCCGCTAAACCCCTTCTCGCTTTCATTTAAGAAAGCGAGGCACCCCTTCTTCAATTGGCCGGGTAAGGGCGGGGGGATAGGGAATAGATGGAAAGGCTGCGGAATCAGTCACTTCATCGAAAGGCCCGGCTTTGCCGGGTCCGGTGAAATCGTACCAAATTACTTTGTCAGCAGCCTGAACAGCTGCCATGCAGCCGCTGTCTGGCATTGTAGAAAGTGTGGCGGCGCAGTCAAGCGCCGCCTTGGCTTTTCACCACATCAATGCGTGGCAGGCACGCTGGTCGTCGGCCAGGGAAAGTCCGCCGTGCCCATCAGCCGTACCGGCTGCGTGCCAGCGGTAAAGTAAGCAGCCTGTGAGCGCGGCAGCGGCGCGCGGCCGCGAATGGCATCGGCCAGTTTCTCCGCCATCATGATGACTGGCGCATTGAGGTTGCCGGTGGTGACGCGCGGCATGATGGAGGCATCCACCACGCGCAAGCCCTCCACGCCATGTACCAGCCCGTCCTTGTCCACCACCGCCATGTCGTCGTAGCCCATCTTGCAGGTACAGGACGGATGCAGCGCGGTTTCGGCATGTTCGCGCACGAAGGCGTCGATTTCGGCATCGCTCTGAATCTTCATGCCCGGCTTGATTTCCTCGCCACGGAATTTGTCAAATGCCTGCTGGGCGATGATTTCCCGTGTCAGCCGCACGCCTGCGCGGAACTCCTGCCAGTCCACCGCATGCGCCATGTAATTGAACTGCAGCAGCGGTTTGACGCGCGGGTCGCGGCTGGCCAGCCGCACAAAGCCGGTGCTGGGCGAGCGCATGGAGCCGACATGGCACTGGAAGCCGTGCGCCTTTACCGGATTGCTGCCGTCGTAATTCATGGCCAGCGGAATGAAGTGGTATTGCAGGTTGGGCCAGGCAAATTCGGTACTGCTGCGGATGAAACCACCGGCTTCAAAGTGATTGGTGGCGCCCAGGCCGGTGCCGTTCAGATACCACTCCACGCCGATGGGCGGCTTGTTCCACCACTGCAGCGCCGGGTAGATGGAAACCGGCTTGGTGCAGTGGTATTGCAGATACATTTCCAGATGGTCTTGCAGGTTCTCGCCCACGCCGGGCAGGTGCACCACGCTGCTGATGCCATGTTGCTTGAGCTGGTCGGCATTGCCCACGCCGGAGCGTTGCAACAGCTGCGGGCTGGCAATCGCGCCGTTGCAGACGATGACTTCGCGCCGCGCTTCGGCCTGATGCAGGCTGCCGCCTTGCAGATAGCTCACGCCCACCGCACGGTTACCGGCAAAGCGGATCTGGTCGGCCAGTGCGCGGGTTTTCACCGTCAGGTTGGCGCGGGTGCGGGCTTGGTCCAGAT